>CAXBHV010000968.1:0-3611 GCA_963974855.1 uncultured Rhodopirellula sp.
TTGAGTCATCCGGTTGTACGCACCGCGAATCTTGTAGCTACGAACATCCTGTAAATCTTCGCGTTTCAGCAGAATATTGGCATCAAACGCCAGTGACAAACGGGCACTCGGCAACAGCGGGGTGTGACGAACATTGCTGCGAATTCGCGTTTCGGCCTCATGAATAGACTGGACGCTGGCGAGCACCGTGGGATCGTGAACCATCGACGTATCGGATGTTTGAAAGGGACGAAGCAGACGAATCGAGCCCACATTGGACCATCCGGCTGTCGGATCGGCTAGCGAGGCAATCCGACTGAAGCGTTTCCTACGGGTTGTCGCGGGGCGCCCCTTCATCACACTTTTTGCATTCCAACGTCACCCCCAATCGAGACTCGCGTCCTGCATCGGTCGTCACCCACGGGCGATGCATCCAGGGCGGATCATGGCGAACATGTTGATTGTGACCACAATCGAGCTCGGCCACCCAGTGGTCTTCGTCGTCGCGGTGGTATCCGATAATTGGCTGCTGCATTTTCCTCTGGATCACTTATTCGTGGGTTTTGTGATACGAGGTTGCGTCAATCGTCTTAGCCGAACTCGGCTTGCGCGTGGTGTAGACAGGCGATTCGATTTCGGGGTCGGGGCCGTCTGGCGAGAACCCTCCGGCGGCGCGTTGTCCCGCAACATGAACCTGCATCGAACCGATATAGCGGCTGAGCACAAAGCGGCGAACCAAGGCCCGACCAGCAGGAACCAGCAAAGTGAAACCCAACGCATCGGTCAGCAGCCCCGGCGTCAGCAACATTGCAGCAGCGAACACGATCATCAATCCGTCCTGGATTTCGCGACTGGGCATTCGCCCTTCCGCTAGGGCCTTTTGGAAACGGAACCATGCGTTGGCGCCTTCGCGACGGGCCAGAAACGAGCCGAGCACTCCAGTTCCGATGACGATTGCAAACGCCGTCAATCCGCTGGTGGCGTCTGCCAATTGAAGCAGCAAATAGAGCTCCACAAGCGGCACAATAATAAAAGCAGCAAGCAACCGAACGAACATTTTGTCAACCTATCAGGCGGTAGGTGGGCCTTTTCCACCAAAATAAAAAGCCCATCCAATGAGCTTGCGGGCTTTGGCACATCAGCGTCCCCCGGCCCGTCAATTTGGCACCGATTGCCAATACCCCCCGTTCTCGTTGCAGCTTCTGTGCCAAGCAGTCACACGACGACAGGCATGCGACACGGTTTCGCCCTCTATTCCCACGTTAAACGGCGGGCGAATCCGACAATATTGTCCATCGGCAGAGGGCCAAAATCGCGACTATCTACCGAAATGGGAACGTTATCGCCAACAATGAAACACTCGTCCTGATTCAGCTGCAAGGGATAAACGGCGTCGGAATCACGACGCCGCAAGCGATATTCAACCGATCTGCGAACTCGCAAATCATTCCACTGCACGCGTTTGCCCTGCTTGTCTTGAGACTGCTCGCCTTGGGCCTGCTCGTCGCGAACTCGAATCGCGATTGGCGTTTGCGGAGTCAGCGCAATCGTCTCGGCCAACTCCGCTTGGCCGATCGTGATGGTCAACGGTTCGTTTGCAACGTGCTGCCGTGTCGCAATACGAGTCCCGTTGTCGGAATAAAACGCGACATCGATCGTTGCTGCGGCAGCGAGCGAGAGCGTCACGGCCAATTGATCGACTGGGTCGAGTTGACGAATGACGTCAACGTTGCAGGGGTAGTCATCGTAGATTTCGCTCGTTCGCGAGTGTTCGTAAACCGATCGGTGATGATAGACGAGCCAATCGGAATCGCCGCCCTCAGTCGCATCCGCCCAACGTGAATCCGATCGCTGTTGATCAATGTCCACATCAATCAAAGCGGCATCGTTTCCCCCGTTCGACTCAGCCAGGACGATCTCGAGTCGTCTTCCGTTGACCAACAAACGTCGCTGGTTGACCGACACCACATCGCCTGGCAAACCAAGGATCCGCTTCACTCGCATGATGCCATCCACTCTGACCGCAACGATGTCACCGATACGAATTCGTTTGCCGGACGTGGGCCCAATCCCTGAGACTTGGACCAAGTCACCCTCGATCACATGGCTATCGATTGCATCGCTGTCGCACTTGAATTTCGCCCCGCAGTGCCAGCACTCCGCAGTGCGAGCGGACGCGGCCAACGCCGATGCTGACTCCGTCGCCACTTTTGTCTGCGTACTGCACTGGGGACAGCTCATAATCTGATAATCACCATAGAGCGTCGGCGCCATTGAAAAACCGCTGACACGAAAGATCTGTTCTTTTGAGTGGTTCGTAAAACCGCTCCATACGGCTATCGCGGCGGCGCCCCCTAAGATGGCGATCCCGACCAGCATCCCGCCCCCCACCCTCTTCCAGGTCGCTGTACGACCCGATCGCGGGTCCGGAGCGGTGACGTTGCGAGCCAGAATTTGCGGCAATTTGTTTGCGATCCTCGATGACGAAACTGGATCCACCCACAAAATGGATCGCTAAGGGACGACGAAATATTAGAACGCATCGATAGCCATTAGCTACCGTCACCCGACGCTGGAATCCACGCTCTGGCGAGCATAGCCACGCGATTATCTTGATTGTTGTCGCTAGTGGCAATTTACCGACATTGTGCAAATGGGTGCACGTCTAACGCGATGGGGCACAAAAAGCTATATTTGGTCCGCCTCTTTGGAGCAAGCGATTGGTATCGCCCTGTGAGCACCAGAGTCTCTATTTTAACCTTATCGCTCTCCATTTTGCGAGCTTCCTCACTCTTATCACGCTGCAATGACCCAGTCGAACTCGCCCGATCGTTCCGCGAACGAAATCCAAGCTGCTTCTGAATCCTCCCAACACGCCGTAGCTGCGGACGCGGAAAAACCGTGTGCCCAGGCTCGATGCGCATCCAAACAAGCGTCCGGCCCCTCCCCAAAAGCTGAGCTGAACACGCGTGGCCGGATGGGAAAAGTGGCGGGCGTCCGTGTTGCAGCCACCGGTTCCTACGTTCCCGAGCAGATCGTCACCAACGAGGATCTTGCGGCATTGGGGTGTGACAGCGAATGGATCGTGCGGCGGACGGGAATCCGCGAGCGTCGTCGTGCTGCGGATGATCAAACCACTAGCGAGATGTGCTATGAAGCAGCCCTTCGCTGTTTGAGCGCCGCGAACATGGACGCCAGCGAGATTGATTTAATCATCGTCGCAACGATGACCCCCGATTACCCGACCCCCTCGACCGCGTGCCTATTGCAACGCATGCTCGGATCGGTTGCCCCAGCCATGGACGTCAACGCAGCGTGTGCGGGATTCACCTACGCGATGATCACTGCGGCTCAGTTCATTGGGATGGGAAATAGCCGCCGTGTTTTGGTCGTGGGCGCCGACATGATGAGCCGCACGGTGAACCCCGATGATGTGAAAACCTATCCCTTATTCGGCGACGGGGCTGGTGCTGTGATCATGACCCCCGCCGAAGCGAGCGATGCGGCGGAAGAAGCCGAATCAGCTAACCGTCTGCACGAACAGGGACTGCTGTCCTACCAACTCGGCAGCGAAGGATGCGGCGGTGCGATGCTATGCATTCCGGCCGGAGGCACCCGGCGTGCATTGACCC
>CAXBHV010000969.1:0-3610 GCA_963974855.1 uncultured Rhodopirellula sp.
GGTCGCTCGTTTGCACGAAAACTTTGAAAGTACGGTTGCAGCAAAAGTAGTGTCGGTCCATCAGTCCAATGATTCATCAACCAAGCGGCCTCGTCGGCGGCGACCGGTTCGCCAGTGGCCTTGGCATACCGCCGCAACCATTCCCCGGATTCGGTGGTCAATTGATACGGAGCCGACAATGCCGCAGGAGGTTCCGCAGCGGAATCCTCTGCTTCATTCTCTGGGACCTCTGCTGATTCAGCATCGTCCGGCGGATCGCGAGGTTCATCGTTCGCTTCGACTTTGATCTCCGGTTCGCTTGCGGTATCAATCGAGTCGAGCAGCGATTCGACCTTTTTCCGACGTGTTTCCGTGAACGGTGCACCATCGATCATGATTTTGGCACGCACTAAGATCGGAGTTGCGAGCGGGTTGGCTTTCACGGACTTGGCCGCGATCGTTGGCGGGCACAACAGAAACCGAATTTCGCCTTGATCGTTCTCCTGGCCGGACAAGAATTCACGACGCTGGTAGCGAGTTTGGTATTGCGGCAACCGCTCACCGGGAAGCGTGACCACTGGCGGCGCCGCTGCTGCCATCACGACTTCGTCTTGCGATGCCATCGACTCGGTGCTCACATCGGATAGAAATTTCACTGCCGCTGAGACAGGCAATTCTTGCGGTTCGTTCGCGGTCAAGACGCTAGTGAATCCAAGCATTCCCGCGAACGCTGCCACAATAAAGTTTTGATAGCTGCCGATCATGCCAACACTTCCTTGATGACGGTGCCTTCGGAGATTGGGATCGGTCGACCGCTTGGCGACATGTTGCTTGGGGCACTGCCCAGCCCGAGGGCGGAACAGAGCGTGCTAAGCAGATCTTGGACTCCGATCTTGCCATCCACAACGTTCGTACCGTCTTCGCTTGTTTTGCCATACGCTTGTCCGCCGGCAATACCGCCACCCGCCAAAACGCTGGTCCACGCGTTGGGAAAGTGATCACGCCCGGCGCTTGGGTTGATCGCTGGCGTGCGTCCAAATTCCCCCATCCAAAGAATGGTCGTCGATTCGAGCAAGCCATGATCCTGCAGATCTTGCATCAAGGTGCCCCAACCATCGTCGAGCGTTTTGGACAGGTCGGCCACCGCTCGAAAATTGTCCGAGTGCGTATCCCAGCCGACGCCACCACTGTTGGTTCCCAGCGAGACTTCGACAAACGGCACACCGCGTTGTATCAAACGCCTTGCCATCAAACAGCCCTGTCCAAACACGTTCGCGCCGTACGCCTCACGCAGTTTCTTGGGCTCTTGCGATAAATCAAACGCTTTCGCGTCATCGCTGTGCATCAATCGCACTGCCCCTTCGTACACCTCGTGATGCATCCCGGCGGCGCCTGCGGAACGTGACGAGACAAACTCGGACTGCAGACTCTGCCAAATCTTCAAACGCTGCTGCATCCGTTGCTCGTCGATCCCGGCGGCCCGACGTAGTGACTGTACCTCTAAGCTTGGAAACCCGTCGTCATCATTGCTGACGGATCCAGGCACATCGCTGGCACCGACAAACAGCGGTCCAAAACGCGGTCCCAGGAAACCGGGGCTAAAAGCGTCTTGATTAAACGCGCGGTAGGTCCCGATGCTGACATTGCTTGGCAGCGTCATCTTCTCTTCAGCGAGCTGATTCGCCAGAGAAGAACCGATACAGGGGTACTGAATCGGCCCCATCGGCTTGTACCCCGTCCGCATCAAATACGTCCCTCGACCGTGATCACCTTCCTTCGTCGACAGGCCTCGCATGATCGCCAACTTGTCGCTCAACGCGGCTAGTTTGGGAAGATGTTCGCTGAATCGCAAACCAGGAACCGCGGTTTGAATCTCTTTGAATTCACCGCCGTTTTCGTGGTTGGGTTTCATATCAAACGTATCGGTTTGACTTGGGCCGCCACTCATCCACAGCAAAATACAGTGGCGACGCCGATTCGGATCATTGGCCAATGCCTGCGCCAATCCGGGAAACCAACCACTAGCACTGACCGAACCGAATCCGGCTGCCATCGATTGCAGCATACGTCGACGTGAATAGGATTGGGACATGATCGAACACCGTTTGATTTGCGATAAGTAAAGTCAAAGGATCAGTGATTGAGTGTAAATTCGGCACTGTTGATCAGCGCCCACAGCACGTCGGCCAGTCCCGCCGACCGCTCCGACGGCGAAGCGTTCTCAGGGACAAATCGGGACAGCAATTCACGCTCTTTTTCAGTCGCCGGGCGTGACAACGTTGCCATGAACAACACATCGATCCGCTGGGAATCGGTAAAGAAGGGTGCCTCAAGCGAGCGAATCAAACCGCTGGTCTGCTCGCTGGTCGCTCCCGATATCAATGACCCGTTCATCAACATCAATGCTTGCGGAATTCCAGCCAGATACTCAGCACGATTGGCTGTCGGGGTGGCGAATTGCTGCAGGAACATGTCTCGCTGACTGTTACCAAAGCGAGCCAATGTGTATTGAGCGGCCGGGGCATTATCTTGCCCAAGCATGGTCGCGACTGAGATGCAATCGTAAAGCTGTTCAGCGGTCAACGTCTTCACGTTCATCTGGGCAAACAGTTCTAGCCGTTTTTCGGTAGCATCGTCGTCGGAATTCGCAGTCGTCTGTGACCCCGAGGAAAGTCGGTATGCGTTGGACAAAACGATGGATCGAATCAGACTTTGCAAGTCAAAACCATCATCAATAAACTGACTCGCTAACGTATCGAGCAGCTCCGGCGACACAGGTGGATTGTTAATGCCAAAGTCGTCCACGGGGTCGACGATTCCACGTCCTAGCAATTGAGCCCAAACGCGGTTGACCGTGGCACGTGCGAAGTACGGGTTTTTCGGTCCGGTCAACCAAGCGGCCAACCTTTGCCGACGCGCCGATTCCGTCGCGTTTTGGTTTCCCGACGCTGCGTTTGGTGTCCCATCCATCGGCGGCAACGGTTGCCCCAAGAATCGCGGTGGCACGATCGTTTCCGTCTCAGGCAGCATCACATCGCCGCGATCGACATCGCTGACCCGCATCACGCTCGATACATTTTCCAGTTCTCCCTTGGGACGCGAGATCTGGGCAAAAAAGGCCGCATAGCTCCAAAAATCTTCCTGAGTCCACGGTTCGAAGGGATGATCGTGGCACTGGGCACACTCCAGCCGCATCCCCAAGAACACGCGAGACGTGCGTGCGGCCAATTGATCGGCATCCAATTTCAGAGCCGAATAAAACAAGAGCGGCCCGGACTGCGACAATCGTCCTTCGGCCAACAACAGCTTGCGAACGATTTGATCGTAGGGCTCACGTGCGGCAAAGCGATCGGACAACCACTTTTCAAAGGCTTCGCGTCCACCAAACGCGTCCAAATCGACTCCCTCGGGGATCAAAAACGATCGCCACACCGCTGCCAATTGCGACGCATGGTCAGGACTGCTCAACAGTTGATCGACCAATCGCTCGTACCGATCGGCACCTTGATCCTGCAGAAACCGTCGTACCTCGGTCACCGTCGGCGTACGGCCAGCAAGGTCCAAGTAGGCGCGTCGCAGCAAGACGAGGTCGGTCGCCATGTCGACGGGACGAACCTCCTCACGCTGCCAT
>CAXBHV010000970.1:0-3610 GCA_963974855.1 uncultured Rhodopirellula sp.
CTGCTGCTCGTCATCCATCCAACGCTCTAATTGACGTTTGTTGCTGTAACCATTGGAGGAATCGCGAATCTGCGTGGCGGTTTCTCTGGCTCGATCAAGAATGTGTGCGAGTTCATCCAGTTGATCCTCCGTAATATATTGCGCGGCTTCTGCTGCGGCGCAACTTTCGAGTGCGTCACGCAGAACGTAGATATTATTAAGATCCTGGCGATCGGTTTTACGAACATAGGCACCGGCACCGGGAACGTGTTGGACGACTCCCTCGCTGGACAACCGATTGATTGCCTCACGAACCGGAATCACACTTACCCCGATTTCGACTGCAAGTGTACGATTAACCAACTGTTTTCCGGGCGGAAACTCACCACTGGCGAGCTTCTCTCGAATGTAATCATACGACTTTTCAGCAAGACTTCGGTCCACGGGTTTGCTCGCTTGAATTGTTTGGCGAAAGGGAAATCAGTTACCGTCAAGAGACGCCACTCTTATGTTATAACGTAAGATAATGCAATGTCCAGCGGAAAAGAGGTCGGACGATTGTTCTGATGAGTCCAACGTCATTGAGCGATAGAGCAATGCGTCAGTATCATCGGACTCTGAACGGTTCTCCGGTTCCTTCAATGAGCAACAATCTTCGCCGACCAAGATGTCTCCAAAAGCTTCGTGGCTCCCAGACAGCCAGTGGACATGAACATTCTGAATTTTGGTTGCAACGCCAGTTCCGATTGAGAGCCGCCGCTGATTGCTACACATGTAGCCACCTCCCGCTAACAATTGAACGATTCGTTTCTGTCCGCCGACTTCCAATGTCACGATGGCACCGATAGCGTCTCGTTGACCGGTTGTCCCGACCAGAACGATCCCCTGTGAGGCCTCCGCGGATGCAGTGTGATTGATCAGCAGGGAGACTGGTCAGAACAAATGCGTGATCAGACTATCAACTCGTCCATCGCGATTTGCGTCGAGCGTCAATAAGGCACGGCCCACATGAGTTTTCGAAAAATACTCGCCCAATTCTTCGTTCACAAGTTCCTTCCAAACGCCACTTTGATCTCGATAGTAGACTTGAGGTGGCATCGCCAATGTGATTCCGTGGGGATCATCCTCCTTGACATCATTGACATGGCCATTGGTGATAATCAATTCGACGGTGCCGTTAATATCAAAGTCGGCCCATTCGGTACCGAATCCCATGACATTCATGGATGATTCACCTAGTCCCAGACGATGGGAGCGATCCGACCAAATCCCAGGCGTTCCCTGTTGGTAAAACGTGTTGTGTTCGCGTGCGAAGTGGGTGAGGAAGAAATCAATGTCCCAATCGTTGGCTGGATTTCCGGCAGCGATGCCCATCGACGCCTGCGCTTTCGATGCTCCGCTGACAGCGAGACCTTTCAAGACGGCCAGACCGGTAAAACGGAACTCTCCGCCATGATGGGATGAAGACCAGAATTGATTAGCTGACATGTCATTGGCGACGTACAGGTCCATGCCGTCTTGTTCATCAAATTGACCGACGGCAAGCCCCAAATCTCGCCCGAGGCTGGCCTGGCCGAGCCAGCGATCGGTTGTTTCCACGAATCTGCCGTCGGCAGCCCCCTGCCAAACAAGATCTGGTTTCGCTGCGAACAGTAAAGGTGAGCAGCTACCAATCCTGTCTTTGTCGGTGCTACAGGGGCATTGCTTTGTATAGGGTGCTTCGCCGGCGCAGTACTGAACCTCGAACAGGTCGGCAAGGCAATCGCCAGTGATGTCGGCAATCATTACGGAAGTCGTCCAGAATTCACCCTGCAGCCCAACCTGATTAGAAACGTCACAGAAGGTGCCATCACCGTTATTGCGGTACAGTCGATTGCGGCCAATTGTTTGCGTCGAAGACGTCCGGGAATCCATCATTATTGAAGTCACCTACTGTGATTCCTTGAGCGAAACCCGTGTCGTGCATCCCCGCTAGCTCGGTCACGTTTTCAAATTGCCCCGCCACGTTCTGATACAACTGGTTCGCGTGCGAATTGGACTTCATGGGGTCACCATCGAGCATCGCGATGGCGAGATCGGGCCAGCCATCCAAATTGAAGTCAACCACGGCCGCGCCTCCACCACTCGTCTGGAAGATCGCGTATCCCGTGTGCTTCGCTTGCGGCGCGAGTTCGTAGGTGTGGATTAAGCGTCGTCGATTTGCTTCATCTTCTAATTGGATAACGCCTAGTGTTTGCGATCGCCGCCATTCGATCCTCGCGTGTCGATTGGCTGTCCAGGCAACCTGCGGCAGGGCCTTAAGCATTATCGCATTGCCGATCATCCCCTCGGGAAACTGCCAAGGCGTATCTGCACTCAGTTTTTTGCGGATGGCGAGATAGGATGTCTGTGCATCGGCGGTATTGTCATTACTTAGGGTCAAGACCAGTCGTGCCCAGCCTTCGGCCTCCCATAGACGTCCAAGTTTCTCCTCGATCTGAGCGATTGCGATCGCAGCACTTTGAGATTCACAATCCCGCCAATCACACGAATCCAACGCGTCGCTGAGTTGAGCGAATTGCTGGACGCGTTGAGCGAGTCGGGGCGATGTACCGCCTCGGCCGCTACGAGCGAGGTTGATAGCAAGTTTTCTGAGTGTTTCAGGATCATTCGAACCGTCTCGCCGAACGGCTTCCCAGAACGCGTGTGCGGCCTGACCGAACTCTTCCTGTTGTTCAGCCCAGGCTCCCGCGACCGCCCAATAGTCTGCGAGCTCCTCGATACCCGCAGGAAGTTCATCATGCCACTTCTGGACATCGTCGTTCCGATTAAGTTCGACCAAAGCACGCCCATACAGAAGCTGCGCCGGCATGAAATCACGGCGATGTTTTACGACGCCTGTTAAGCGCTGGGCAACCTCAACCCAGTTTAGGTTGGTCGCATCCAATCGCGCGAGTGGATAGTGATTCCGCAAATCATCAGGACATCGCTCCAATGCTTTCTCGCAAATAGACTCGTCCGGTTGGATGCGTCTAGGAGCTGCGAGCGCCATCAGACCTTCAGCATTGCCTTGATCGTGTTGCGCAAGCCATTTCAGTTGTTCGATGGATACCTGCTCCATTCCGAGCAATGTTCCCAATCCTGCCAAATCGAAGCGGAATTGTGGATGGGATGGATATTGGTCGACGGCATCCTGCAAGACGGCCAAACTCTCAAACAAACAGCCCGCGACCGTCCATTGCTGAGCCAATTTATCAAATAAATCAATGGAAGCGCGGGGATGCTTGTCGAGCGCCGCTTGATAGAGACGGACCGATTCCTGCATCTTGCCACGGGCCGACGCGACATCGCCGGCCATTTCCAGAGCGAGAGCGTTTTCAGGAGTTTCAACGAGTTGCGATCGCAATTCGGTCTCAGCGGTTATCCAATCTCGCGCGGCGATTGCGCGACGGGCGACCGCAATGTGATCAGGTTGCAATTCGTTCGCATGTTCTTGCTTCGACGGTTGGCAACCGATAGCGCCGATGACCAATGTCGCATACAGTATCGCGGCAACCGTCCGCACCTTCCTCGTTCGGACGTAACGGTTTTCAATGAGAAGCATGTGAAAAAACGAAAACGTCAGCAGGAATGGAATTTTGTGAATTTGATA
>CAXBHV010000971.1:0-3609 GCA_963974855.1 uncultured Rhodopirellula sp.
CGGAACCGTGGCTAGCGCCAAAACGGCCAATTTACTGAATGACTCCTGCATAACGGCGTAGGACATCACCGTTGTGAGCCGTGGTCTGCACGGCACCGGGTAACGCGTAACGCATCAGCGTTGCAACCCGTCGCGTTAGTTTGGAAGTTGCACGTTTATCACAACCCGAAGCGTCAGCGAGAGACTTCCGGTGACGAGATGCGATCCGCTTGAAATCGAAAAGAGCAAGAGAGTCCATGTTTGATTTCCTATCGCGACAAACGCGTGCACGTCGTAGCAGTTCACGGTTTTACGCGTTGGTCTTGTTGGCACAAGGCTTAACCGCTGTCGCGACCGGCACTTCCGTCGGCTATTTGATGATGTTTCCGCTGGTGTACGTGGCTGCTGCGGTGGATGCGGCGAAACAACCACCGCGATCCGATTATCGATCGACCGTTATCGAATCACCGTCAAGATACTCGCGATACTCGCGGCGTAACCGCAACACCCAAGAGACGCTTGCGAGATTTGTTCACGCGTTCGAGGAACCCGACGGCGGATCGTCCACGAAGGCGGTTGGGCAATCGGCTTAGCACTGGGCGGACGACATATTGAAAAACCACAAGCTGCCGACGAACGAAAACTCGTCAACGTGGTCGAAGAGATGGCGATCGCGTTTGCAACAATGCCTCCAGCCATCGTCGTGCTCGACCATGAACCTGGAATCAATGTCTTCGCCGCAGGTTTGACCACCGACGACAGTATCCTGTGTGTCACCGCTGGGGCAATCAAGCATCTGCCGCGCGAAGAATTGCAAGGCGTGATCGCGCACGAGTTCAGTCATTTGACGCAAGGCGACACACGACTGGGGACTCAGTTGACCGCGATTCTGTACGGACTCAATTCCGTTCGACTATTTGCCCAATGGATTTTCCGCGTTGGCCAGCAAACCAGCGAATCCAACGAAAAGGGAGCTGCATGGGGATACGTGTGGATGCTAGTCGCGATCACGATTTGGCCATTTGGATTGGCCGGTGCATTTGCCGCCGCGATGCTGACGCTGGCGATCACACGATCACGCGAAGCGTTGGCGGATGCCGAAGCCGTGCAAAAGACGCGCAACCCCGCCGCGATGGCCAAGGCACTTCGCCGCATCGTCGGACACCCGCAACGCGGTCAATTGCTGCATCCGCAATCGACCATCATCGCGCCCATGTTGTTTGTCGATTACCACAACAAACCGTGTTGGCACGCCACGCATCCGCCAATTGAAACACGTCTGTTCGCACTCGATCCGCTTGGCGATGCAACCCCGATTTACAGCGAATCGGTCACAAAGCCACGTTTGAAAGATCAGGCACCCAAAACAGTTGCGGCAATGGAACTGCTGTTCGGCGGCACCATGGCGGACGCTCCTACCCCAACACTCGCTTCGTCTTCACAGCCTGCTGCCGACTGGGATAGCGGAGGCATTGCGATGCTTGCCGAACCGGTGGTTGCCGTGACGTCAATGTTTCGTCCAGAAACGTTTGCGGTATCGATTCCAATACTGGTCGGCTTAGAGCCGGAGGGGACAACGTCGCAGTGTGACCCAGCGTGGTTGGAAGCGATTCGCGAAGCAGACGCCGCGACTCAGATCGCATGGCTGACGCAGCTTTGCAGCGATGCCGACATGATGTCCCCCAAGGAGCGTAAACAACTTCGATTGGCAGCGGAACAGTGCCGTGGTCGGCTGGATGATTTCGACTGGACGCGTCACGCGTCGTTATGGATGATCATTCGAGCGACCGAGCCGCCACGTCCTGAGGCAAAGTCCATGCATGTCCCGATGCACGAAGTTGCCGGATATTCGCGGATTATCTTATCGGTACTCAGCATTTGTGACGGCGACGATGGCATGGCGGATTACGAGTTCATGCGAGGCTGGTCGCAGTTGCGATTTGCTGACACGCCACGATTATCAGCAGCAGAATTGTGCTGGGGCGATTTCGAGCATGCAGTTGAAACGATGTCGCAAGCGGCTCCGCATCACGTCGAGTCATTGTTAGTTGCAATTGCCAACGTTGTCTCCGGCGACGGCCGAGTCAGCACCGCAGAGTCCGCCGTCATCGCCATGATCCGCACCGCACTCGAACCGTGAGCCAACAGTGTAGGCCGGACCGCAGCGAAGCGAAGTTCCGTCTGTTCCTGTGAGCCGTCGGCGCTAGCCGCGGGCCCGTTCATTACCGTACGGTGAACATTCTCCCTAGCGGAACGAAGAAGATTGATCACAGTCTCGCCACGCGATGCAAACTACTTGTTGGGTTACGAACTTCAGAAGTTGAAGTGATAATGGATGTAGGCCATATTTGAACCAGCGTCGTGTGCTGCTTGGTAGAGGTCGGCTTCATCACCAGCCAGTAGTCGAGCGCTGGCAAAGTATGTAACTGAAGATGACGATTCTGGCCACCATGATGCGTTAGAGAGCGGAACGATCGACGATCGCATTGAGTCACCATTGGCATCGGGGGTCGATTGCAGGTCAAGTTTCCGACGAATCGCATCCCATGCGGCATCATCGACAGGTAAACGACAAACGACCGTGCTGAGGATTTGGCCAGGTTGACCCTCCAGCAGGTAGACGGAGAAACCGTCGGTGTTTGCACCCGACTCGTTTAGCGATGCGTGCAGCTCAATGATGGGTTCAGGCCAGTCGGCAACGGCAGTCAATGGACCACGTGGGGTCGTATCTCGCCAACCGTTGGCCCATTGATTGCTGAAGGCGATTAATAGAACCAGCGGTGCTACAAAAATGAACGCGGCGAACCACAAAACAGCTTTACTTTTTGGTGGGGCCATGGGAGAGACTTCAGGAGTGCAACATGGTTAGGTACGACAACGTTTCGTAATTCATGGGAGAGCGGCTCCACGCTGGAGCCTCGTTGACCTCGAAACCCAAATTGCTTGGCAATCCTACGCGTCGGGGACGGCATAGTCCGATCGTGGAGCCCAAGAGCCCTGACCTAAGAATTGTGCCACTCGATCGGCAAGGGATACGTTACATGCGTTGATGAATGCGGCGTTGCCGGCATCTGCGTAGTTGGCGGTGTTGAGGATGTCGTTGACATTCTCGGGGTAATCGATCATCAGATTCCGAAATAACACCTGTGAAAGGTGATAGCTAAGTTCCTGCCCATCATCCGGGCAATAGAACGAGTCGCCCGTCCAGAACATGTGAATCGTTTCATCATTCCAGTAGCTGCGATGACGACGAACAATTTCGTGGTCAACCATGAAGTAGGATGCTTCCAAAACACAGTCCTCCATGAATTGCGTCACCCCTTCGTTAAGCCAAAGTGGCAACGGTAAGTGGCGCAAGAGCGAGTGATTCAGCTCGTGGGCGATTGTCCGTTCGTAGTCATCGCCATAAGCGGGGCAGATCGCAAAGTGTCCATACCCGACATCCAGAAACATGCCACCCGATAATGCGAATTCACCCTCAGCAGGGTAGAAATCGGCAACGTAGTCGTAATAGCTATCGGTGCCGGCGAACAAAAGAACGACATGTTTCCCGAACCCTTCGTTGCTGGCGACACCATTAAGCCTTTCAAGAATGATTCGCAGAGCACGTTCACTCCTGGCTAGGACTCG
>CAXBHV010000972.1:0-3609 GCA_963974855.1 uncultured Rhodopirellula sp.
ATCCGTTCGACACACGTCGCCACGTACCGCGTAACAATCGGGAAAAACAGACTCCGCAACGAGCGAGTCCACCGTCGCTAAACGAATTGATCCCGCCAGCGACCATTTCATCGACGCATCCTTCGCGATGCGGCTGAGCGTCCGCAGCCGCTCGTAACCGAGATGCTCGATCGACGAGCGTCCATCTTTGCTGAACGTATCGACTAGGCAGCGACGAAACCCGCATTCACCGGCGAGCTGGAAAACCTGTTCCGCCGCCAAACACTCTGCCCCCTCGCTATCAGCATAGGCGACGGCGACCAACTCGGTGGTCGGTCCGATGCACATCGACGCGGATTCCCACAGCTGTTTCATCGCGGCAGGCGTCTTGATTCCCGAAGGCCCAATCTTGGCAAAATGAAACGCTCGGGGAAGTTGCGACACCACCGCTTGCCAATCAGCGGCTTCACCGAGCGCAGCGGAAAGCAGCGGTTGCGTTAGGATCGCAGGATTGTGCGGTATCCCATCGGCGTGGTGCGGCTGAGTCGACTGAATTTTCCTCATCGATTGGTCAATCCCCAGTGCAGCCGAGTGCCAAATCGCGGGGGGCACGGGCGCAAGGGCACCACGGCTTGGCTCTTTAAAGTCAATGATCCCCACCCCAGCGGCAACCGCCTCGCGAAACTCAAAATCGTCCCTCACACTGACTAGCAGATCCGTCACAGAACAACACTTTCGCTTTTGAGAGAGGCAGAAACTGGCACGATTGCAGCATAAACCGGATAGGCGATATCAACCAAAGGGGGTAAAGTCGACACTCCTAACGTTATAAAACCACTGCTTTCCTCAACATTCAAAGCCAAGTTTTGAAGTACGAGTCCATCAACAATCACGCGGAGCTCGAAGTTCTCTGTGAAGAGATCGCCAAATGCCGTTTCATCGGATTTGATACCGAGTTTGTATCCGAAGATAGCTACCGTCCAGAACTGTGCTTGATTCAAGTCGCTTTTGGGGACCGCTTGGCGATCATCGACCCCTATCGGGTGGAAACAACCGACCCATTCTGGGAAGTTCTTTCTCAGCCGGGGCGAATCGTGATCGCACACGCCGCTCGCGAAGAGATTCGTTTTTGCTATCGCTTTTCTGGAAAACCGATCGCGGGTCTGTTTGACACCCAATTGGCGGCCGGATTTGTGGGAATGGAATATCCCGCATCGCTGGCGACATTGGTCCAGCGGTTGGTGGGCAAATCGCTACCCAAAGGCGAAACGCGAACCAATTGGCGGCATCGCCCGTTGAGCAAAGATCAGATCACCTACGCGCTGCACGACGTGGTGGATCTCGAAAACATGTACCAACAACTCAACACGATGGTATGTGATCTGAACCGCGAAGCTTGGGTCACCGAGGAAACTGCCAACTTGCAGCAGAAGGTTATCGACGCCGAGACTCGCGAAAATTGGCATCGTGTCAGTGGTTCGTCGGGACTGAACCCTCGTCAATTGGAAACGGTTCGCCAATTGTGGCTGTGGCGTGAAGACCGTGCTCGCGAGACCGACCGAATTCCGCGTCGCGTGATGCGCGACGACTTGCTCGTTGAATTAGCCAAAAAAGCCTCGACTGACATCGACAAAATTCGCAGCATCCGCGGACTCGAGCGTCGTGGTTACACCGGCCAATACGAAGCGATCGCCGAAGCAATTCAAGTTGCGATTGACACACCCGATGAAGATTTGCCACGTCGGCCGCGTGGCACCCGCCGCTCGGTTTCGCCGATGTTGAGCCAATTTCTATCGACGTCGATCGCTTGCATCAGCCGGCAACACAAACTGGCGCCGCCGATCGTCGGTAATGCGGACGATGTGCGTGAGTTGTTGGGTTACGAATTGGAACATCGCAAAAACGATCCCGAGCCGTCGCTGCTAAAGGGATGGCGAGGCGACATTGTTGGAAAATCGTTCCGCAAACTGTTGGCCGGTGAACTTGCGATCCGCGTCGCTGATGTCAGCGAAACGCAACCACTCGAGTTCATCGAAGTCAAAGAGTAGACAAGCACGCTTTGAGCCGAAGGGCTTAGCAATAAACGCACCGAGCCGACCTCAAAAATAGGAGGCCGGCTCGCGTTGCATTTTCTAACTTGTTGCCGTCCCCGCTCTAGCGGGTTTGCACATCGCTGCTGCGGCGGCTCACTCGGTCGCTTTGAGGACTCATGTAATGAGTGGCCTCTTCCGCCACCAAGACGGTGTCACCGGAGCGAACTTCGGTGCGGAAGCGATGGTGTCCCGCACGATCCGCCTTGGCGACGACTCGCAAGCGAACTTCTTGACCAGCCCCGATGCGAGGGATTGGATCGAACAAGACTTGTCCGGTCAGCATCTCGCCACTTTGGCCTTCGATCTTGTTAGGCTCGATACCGTGACTGAATTGAGCCAGAGCACGAATGTCGGTCGCTTCTTTGCTGCCGCGGTTTCGCACGATGATTTCGTAAGTCACGTCGGCACCGATCGGAGCCGGGGCAGGGGGGTCATTGATCGTCAACACGAGGTCGGCAATCGATTCCACTCGAGTTGCCAATGCGACGCCGGTTTGACCTGCGGCGGAGCCTTTGCAATCGAAGATGAATCGTTGGTCACCGGTGGCGGTCATGCTGCAACGGAATTGGTAGTTACGAGTCGCACCAGGTGCCAAAGCATTGATCTGCCACTTAAGGGCACCCTGCTGAAGCTGAGCTTCGTCCAATCCTCCGAGGTACTTCACACCGCCTGGCAGTTGCAAAGTCGCTGTAATTCGCTCGCTGGTCGCCGTACCAGTGTTCTGGACCTGCAAATTGTATTGCGAGTCAGTGTTCTGATACTTCAACTCAGGACCGGTCAACATCGCCTCGAGTTTTGCTGAGGACACTCGGATCGTCTTTTCCGCTTCGGCACGAAGATCAAGGTCTCCCGATGCCATGCCGTGGATCTTCAGATCGACTAGGTCTTGGGCAGTCAACTCGACTTCGAATTGAGCCTCTTTGCCCGCCGGAATATCACCAATCCGCTGGGTTTGTGGGGTTGCCGAGTTAGGTGACAGCGTGAAGACCACGTTGGGTGCGGTTCCATCGCCGGGATTCAAAACACGAACCGTGTAGGTTTGCGATTGACCGTAGATTACTTCCTCGGGTCCTTCGATCGTCAGATCCAAGCGAGGTTCTTGGACTCGCACCGTCGCGGTGGCATGCTGAGGAGTCATCGTCCAATCGACGTCCAAGTCATGGGTACCGCTTCGCTCGGCTCGCAATCGCACGAACATTCGCTCCACCGAACCGGCTGGTAACGAATCAATCGTCCATACCAAACGCTCCGAGCTGCCTTGGGTTTGATTGTCGATATGACCTTGCGAGGCGTTGTGCCCATGGATCTCGGCCCAATCAGGGATCATCGCACGCACCAGGACGCCCTGGGCATCGATCGATCCTCGGTTCTCGACGCGAATCTCGTATTGCTGAGTTTGGCGGATCATGATTTCACCCGGACCAAACGTCACCACTCGAATGCCAGGCAATTCCGAAGCGGTCGAGTTCTGGCCCTGCATTAGCTCACGCTGTGAATCCAATCCGCTCAATTGGCTCGTGCCTGATCGCATCGAATT
>CAXBHV010000973.1:0-3602 GCA_963974855.1 uncultured Rhodopirellula sp.
GTGGTAATGGGTCGTAAACAACGTGCGACATCCCACTTGCTCGTGCAGATGTTCGGTGATGGCCCATGCCAATGACAATCCATCATAGGTGCTGGTCCCACGGCCAATTTCGTCCAAGATCACCAGACTACGAGAAGTCGCGGTGTTCAAAATTCGAGCGGTTTCGACCATCTCGACCATGAACGTACTTTGTCCACGACTCAATTCGTCGCTGGCTCCGACACGTGCAAAGATGCGATCGGCGATTCCCACCAACGCGTAATCGGCTGGAACAAACGAACCGGCTTGTGCCATCAACGTGATCAATGCGACTTGGCGAATGTAGGTGCTCTTCCCCGCCATGTTCGGCCCCGTGATCAACAAGATCATTCCCGCCTCGGGTGAATGCACGCAATCATTGGGCACAAATTCGCCCTGCGGCAACGTGACATCGAGCACCGGATGACGTCCTGCTTCGATCCGCAGCACCGAGTCCTCGGTCAATTCCGGGCGTACCCATTTTCGCTGCGCTGCGATTTCGGCGAGCGCGGCCAACACATCGAGCTCGGCAATCGCCACCGCCACTTCTTGCAGAATATTCAGATGACGATGCGTTTCATGCCGCAAGTTCTGGAACAACAACTGTTCGCGTGAGGATGCTTTGTCATCCGCCGCAAGAACTTTTTCTTCGTACTCCTTCAGCTCCGGAGTGATGTAACGCTCGCAATTTTTCAGCGTTTGTTTGCGAATGTACTCAGTAGGAATCTTATCCTTGTTGGCATTGCTGACCTCCAGGAAATAACCAAACACGCGGTTGTAACCAACCTTCAGATTGGTGATCCCGGTCGTTTCCATTTGTTTGCGTTGATAGGCGGCAATCCATTCCTTGCCGCCTGCCGCCAACTTTCGCAGCCCGTCAAGTTCTTCGTCAAACCCTACGCGAATAAAGTTCCCGTCGGCGGCATTCAGCGGACATTCATCGGCCAACGCCTTTTCAAGCTGCGATCGCAATTCGGGACAAAGGTGCAAATGAGCTTCGACGAACCCTAAACGCTCTGCCTTGCGATCGGTCAGCTTGGCTTTTAATTCAGGCAGATTTTCAAGCGTTCGAGAAACCTGTTGCAGGTCCCGTGGTCCGGTGCGTCCGGTCGCGATGCGAGCCAACAGGCGAGTCAAGTCAAACGTCCGCTTCAGCGTCGTGCGGACATCCCCACGCAGACGCGAATCGCGGACGAGTTCCGATACCGCGTCGAGTCGGGCTTCGATTGAATCACGATGGACCAGAGGGGCTGCCATCCAATCGGCCAGCAGTCGTGCGCCCATCGGGGTGCACGTGCGATCGATCACGCCTAGCAGCGATCCTTCGCGTGATCCGGTTCGCATCGTTCGAGTGACTTCGAGACTTCGCCGCGTCGACGCATCAATCTGCAAAACAGGCGAGCGATGATGGGCACTGATTTGGCGAAAGTGGTCGAGGCCGCCTGGTTGCGTTTCTTGCAAATAGGTCAGCACCGCTCCGGCTGCCCGAATCGCCGCAGCATCGGTATCACCAAATCCGAAGCCTTCGAGGTTGTGAACTTCAAATTGTTTGCACAATGCATCGCGTGATGCGTCTTCGGCAAACGACCATGCCGGCCGCGAGGTCCACGACCAAGGTGCGGTGGTATCGGGAGTGAATCGTGCGTCGTCTTCGCGATACAGGACTTCCGCAGGCCCGATGCGAGCCAGTTCGTCTTCGATTCGCGAGACCGGAAAGACGCCCGATTCGAAACGACCGCTGGAAAGTTCGGCCCAGGCGATTCCGGCTTGCGGCTCAGGTTGCTCGCCATTGGATTTCTTGCCAGACGATTTAACCGGGACCAGATAAACCGCGGCCAAAAAGTTCGCTTCGCGCGGATCGAGCAATCCATCGTCGGTCAGCGTCCCGGCACTGACCACCCGGGTGATCTCGCGTCGAACGAGTCCCTTGGCTTGCTTTGGATCCTCGACCTGTTCACAAACCGCGGCTCGATAGCCAGCCCGAATCAGCTTGTTTAGATACGAATCGAGCTGATGATGCGGAAACCCCGCCATCGCGGTGGGGTTATCGCTATCTCGATCGCGGCTGGTCAGAGTCAATCCCAGCAACTGGGCCGCTGTTTTTGCATCATCGAGGAACAACTCGTAAAAGTCGCCCATGCGAAAGAACAAAAGCGCATCGCCACAAGCGGCTTTTGCTTCATGATACTGTTTCATCATTGGTGTCATGACGCAAATCCTAACTCGCACAACGATGCGAGAAAAGTCATCCCGAGGCTAAATTCGAGGAATGAAACCTCGGGTGATTCTGTCGATTCCGCGTGAGCCAACGATGCGGGTTAGAGAAACCGTGAGGCTCCGCCAACGGCCACACGTGGCTACATCTGCAATGAAGGGCGCTACATCTGCGAATCGGATGCTACATCTGCGAGTACGGCTTGGCGACCAAGACGTACTTGTCGATACGAGAGACCGTGCCTTGATACTTTTCAACTTTGCTTAGCACGGCCCAGTCCTTGTGAGCGCGGAACGCGTCCCACGCCTTGCCCCGAGCTTCTTCGCTTGGATAAACCGTCAAGTAGGTCAAGCTGGGGGTGTTCGGTCCGACGACACATTGGCCAATGAATAACGGTTGGATACCACTGTCGAGAAAAATCGGCACTTCGCCAGAATTGAACATTTCGACCTTCAGATCGCCGAGTCGCTCATTGGGGCTCTCGTACAATCGCAATTCGTACACGCGATCGTCGTTAGATAGCGTGCCTTCGGGAACCTTGGCGTTGGGCATACAATCCATCGCCGAAAGCAGCTCTGACGTAATCCGCTGATACGGTGCGTTCTTGGGCTCGCGGTCCAGATAGCTCTTTGCATCGGCGAGGTATTGTTGATCCTTCGCCAACGCGGTGCGAATCGCGAGAACTTGATCGGCATTAGAATAGGGAATCACGACAACGATTCGCTCGCTGCCAGTTTCATCGTTTTCTGAATTGGTGAAGACGCCAACCGTCTTGATGCCGTGTCGATTCAGTGCCGGAACCAAGGCATCCTTCAAATAAGCATCAATCGCTTTGGCATCTCCTTTTTCGCCAAGCAGATACGAGCGAACTTCGTAGAGTTCGCGATCCGACTCGGCGGCTTGAGCGGTTGATGCGATCAACGTCATGGCAGCAAGCATCACAAAGGAGTTCAAAATCATGTTTTTCATCAATTATCCTGGCGGGTTGTGAGGTGGGATTAGAATTCCGAACCGAGGCGTTTCGACTCGGGGGCAAAAGACCATTTCCGCGAGCGAAGATTGAAACGGCCCGCCCGACATCATAGTCGCGGCGGAATGGGTAGTTCTACCAGCAAGCGAACGCAATCCGAAGCAAACGAACACTTTTCAGCACGGAAACGGCAATAAATTAGCAAGTAGGCAAATGTCCTTTGGTTTGTTAGCCGCTATGTCCAACGCTGTGAAGCATTTTTTCTTATAGAGTTTGTACTAATTTAGCGTAGCGGAAGACGTCAAGACATTCGTCTCCATGACGTATGCCCCCGAAACTCTTGACGGCTTGTTGATTTAGTGAGCCGTGACGCGTGAGCGGCCGGGTTCCACGCATTAC
>CAXBHV010000974.1:0-3595 GCA_963974855.1 uncultured Rhodopirellula sp.
ACAAAGTGCTGGCGAGCTTACCCAGGCAGACCGCCGTGGAACCGTTTTATCGCGATCATCAGGGGTTTTGGAGAGTTACTTGTCCGCCGACGCGGAGTGAGACCATCGCCTTTTGTTTCGACGATCGGTCGGGAACGTATCTCGATAATTTCGGTAGTTTCAATTTAAACATGGAACGGCTGGCCAAGATGAGTAAGATCCGCCTGATTGAAGTGGGGTATGCTGAAAGCATCGGCGTGATTGGTTATCGCGTGTTTGATAACGGGAAGGTGGTCGAGGCGTACCACGGCGGAGATTCAGAGTTTTTCGATCCTCGTGCCGCGGACGGAAAAGAGCGGCAATGGGATGTCGCCTCCGATGGCTCCTCCTATTTATATCGCAGTCGGGGGGCGTCGACTCCACAGACGCAAAGCATGGATTTTGACGAACGAATCACCGCTCTCGCCGACGATCTAGGCTTAGTGATCCCACCCCGTATATGGCTGGTTGACGATGAGAACGACGAGTCATCGACCATGTACCTGGATCCCTCCGTCACCGCGACGGCTCACATAGTCGAAGCCGTGTTAATCCAATGACGTCTTTGGGAACGGTTGATTTTTCGCTGGGTCTCGGTTAACCCTGTCGTTCGCCAACGG
Source organism: uncultured Rhodopirellula sp. (assembly GCA_963974855.1). Classification (GTDB taxonomy): domain Bacteria; phylum Planctomycetota; class Planctomycetia; order Pirellulales; family Pirellulaceae; genus Novipirellula. Next base: position 639 of record CAXBHV010000974.1, read on the forward strand.
AAGATTCTTGATTGCTTATGAATCGACAAACTCGCGGGATCGTGGCAATGCTGGTCGCGTTTGCGGGTGTGGTGTTGGTCGCGATGGTGCTGCTGCGTGCTTATCGCTTGGATAAATTACGCTCCGAGACAATTTCCAGCCTTGCCTGGGGCGGCGGATCCGAGCAAGACCAAGCAGCGTTAGCGAGGATCAGAGGCTATGTTAAAAACTCGAGCCGCACCATGCTTCTTACCCCGAAGATCGTTGCTGTGACCTGCTACCCAGGAACTGATGGTTTCATCGTTGGGGTTGATTGGATTGGCCTTGATCCAGACGTCAATTCGGTTCGATTCGTCTTTGCTGACGCAACGGCGTGCATTCTGCCGATTTGTGACCGAGATTGCGAATCTCACAAGCGTCTATCTGCGCGAACGCTTCTATTTGAAACATCGTTTGCAGACCTGGAGTTCCCCTCTGAGCTCAGGACGCATCTGCTTGGGAACTTAGAATCGGTTACATTGATGCGTGATGGAATTGCACGCTCAGAGCATGGTCATCCGCCAACGTACGTGCACGAAAGCGGGTACGGGGGCCGTGAGCTTGACGACATTAACTGCCCTCCGTGTAGTCGTTGATTGTGGGCATGCTTTCGTCGCACAAAAACCGTTATCACACGGCAGATAACCAGAAAATTGCACGGCAGTGGTGGTGCCGCGAGTTTCGAAGTCGATGATCAGCTCTCGCCGCCCAGTGAATTCCGCTGCTACTCGACTGAAGTGGCGCACTCGATTGCTTGATCCATACGCGGCGCCTAGCACTGAGACCAACGCAGAACCACTCTTGCGAACCAACCGCTTGTTCTACATTTGGATTTGGTTACCAACGGCAATTTTTGGCGCCATGCTTGCAACGCCAGCCGATATTTTTACGCTCGTGCTTGCAATGGCTTTTGCGATTCCGTGCTATCTTGTCGGCGTAGCTTGGTCCTCAGAACTGCGTGGTGCGTCACGCTGGTGCTTAACGTCATTGTGTGTGCTGATTGCAAGAGTGCTCGCAGTCGTTATTTGGTTCCCGCCGATGTCGTACTTGTTCGTAGCTGCAATCGTATACGCGGTTGCCAACGTGATGCTTGGGGCAAAATCTTGCCGCTGCGTGCCGTTGAATCGATGCCGCATTATTTCAGCACTTTCGATTGCATATACTGCCGGATTGTTGCACGGCTCACTCGGAATCGTCATGCTCACCGTCCCGTCTGTCATGAACGCCAACCGTACATCGCGATAACAAGGCGTATCCGAGCATCAGAGAGATACCGTTCGATTCGGCCGCAGAACGCGATCTGGTGGTGCTGGCGTCGTTGATCAACCTCGGGACGATCGCTGGACCGTAACGTTGTTTGACGGGAGTGCCCAATCGACCAACCTCTCGACGCAACAATATGACCGTGCTTGCCGATTGATTGCGCATCCGTCGGGATTCCTCTGGGATCGCTCCCACGCCACCGGACATGCGGGACTGTATGCGGCGGCACTCGCATGAGTTTCAGTTCTTCGCGTTGCCACGACGACTCAATCCGTTGAATTGGTGGTGCCGCCGCGGTTGAGGTGTCCACCGGTCAGTGGCTGCCTTCGAAGGATGCGTCGGCTCGAGTTGCACACGATGCATATAGACACATCAGCTAGTTGATAGAGTTTGTCGCAAACTAGCTCTGGCTCTTCGCCTCGTCCTTAGTGTAGAGCAAGACGATGCACTTTTAGAAAAGTTTTTTGAAAACTCGAGTGGGAAATTGTGTATAGACCTCTGTTTTTCATGCGGACGATCCGTTCCAATTTTAGCCAATCATATGAGAGTCGTGACCGACAAACAATCTGCAACTGTGCCAAAGCCACTGTGAACGGAAATCTAAACTCGGTGGATGTGTTGAATGTCACAGTTCCGTGTACATCCAGCATGCGATTCTTACTCTTTCTTTCGGCGTCCTTTTTTGCAGGAGCAGGCGATGACGGTAACTAAATCAGTTACAAAACGATCAAGTAATAGGCGAGCAACCAAGCGGAATCGACGTTGTTTGAATAAGCGACTGCGAATGGAAACACTCGAGCAACGCCGATTGCTTGCCGCCGACACGGGGCTCAGCGGACTGGTTTTTGACGATGTCAAGATTTTGCCGAGGTATCGGTCGCCGATGCAACGATCTATTTGGACCTCAACGATAACGGTGTGCTCGACGACTCGGATCCGTCGACGACAACCGACGCGTCCGGCCAATATCAATTCGGTGATTTGGAATCCGGTGCATACATCGTACGTCAAGAACTGACACAGGGCGTTGTTCAAACGTCACCGGACGTCCAGGAATCTTTTCTGTATGCATTTGATCGCACAACCAACCCTGACCAGATCCTGCGACTTGATCCCGCAACCGGAAACGTCTTGTCGACAATTCCTTCCCCCGTTGACTTGAATGCGAATTTCATCGGGATGGCGTTTGACGGATCTTCACTCTTCCTCGCGGATGCACAGACTGACTCGCTCTATGAAGTTGATCCAAGCACAGGAAGTCTGGTTGATTCGGATTATCTAAACAAAGATATTGACGGAGTCGCAGCGTTAAATGGAAAGGTTTACCTTTCTAACCCGTTCTCGAACAAAATATTCGAATTCGATCCTGTTACGGACACATTTACGAATGAGTATTTCGTTTCCGATGGATCGACGACCTTCGATCTTGTTGGCGGTTTAGCAGCTTTTGAAAACCCCGATCAGTTAGTCGCGACAACGGGATCAAATCGAATCGTGTTTTTTGATCCCGCAACCGGTGTCGTGCAAGACAGCTTTTCTCACAGTGGGCAATCCGATATTGGTGCGGCAGTTGTCGGTCAACACCTCTATTTGACCTACGATGGTCCAACCTATTTTGGAGCGGTCATCTTTAATCGTAGTGGAGGGTACGTCGACTCTTTCGTCATTAACAATGG
>CAXBHV010000975.1:0-3591 GCA_963974855.1 uncultured Rhodopirellula sp.
GATCCCCGTCGTTTCGGTGTCGGTGACCACGACAGTGGAAACCGAATCAGTCTCGACGATCCAGTCCGGTAGCGTCCAGAACGTGCAGTCCGCCGCAGAGAACCTGGTTCCTCAAGCGGAGGCACCGCCAATCGAATCAGTGCAAAACGGATCGCTCGAAAGCGAGCCCGAAGTCGATTCACTCCGCTCGGCGATCAAGATGCTCGACACCAACAACGCCACGAACGACGTCGCTGCGGCAAGCGGAATCTAGGTTCGAGAATCCGAGTCCAAATCGTGCGGACGATTGCATCACAAGTTCCGGGGGGTGAACGAGGATGCAATCGTCCCGCACGCCGTTTTGGGCCACGTTCGGGTGAGGGGCGACCGCGCAACTTAGCGTGCCGAGGGCCTCTGGCTTGCTCGGTCGGCCCTCACCCGAGCAATCGCTAAAGGCTCTGCTCGACCTCTCCCAAACTGCGTTTGGGAGAGGCGACAGACGAAATCCTTCGGCAACATCAAATTCTTGGTAGGCCAGCGCAAGCCTAATGGCATTTACCTTGTTAGCGGCTTTCAAGTTGCGGCGGTCAACTCACCGGGCACCATCGATGTCCTTTTGGACAACACGGCGTCCATTTGCTTCCACGTGTTGACGATAAACCGATAAGCAAAGAATGAAGCAAGCAGCCCGACGATGCCTGCCGCCAACGCGGTCAAAGTGAATAATTGCGACGCCCCTTCGGTGGTAACCAACAGGGCAGCACCGAGCAGCGGAATGATGGCGGCGATCAACAAATACCACTCGCTACGATACAGGATTTGGTCCGAACGCTGATCGAATTGCGGGTCTTGCATCGTTCCGCTCAAGCAGCGGGGATAGAACACAAGCGTGGCCATTAGTGCCATGCCAAAGTACGGATAGATCATCGCCACGCCGCCACAGATTAGTGACGACATAAAAAGATGAACCGCTTGCGTCATACTAAAGTCGGGAAAGATCCACGACAAAACGAGCGGAAACAACACGCCGGCAATCAACCATAACGTGCCTCCGATCAATGCCGCGCGATGACCGAGTTCCAGCGTCTCGCTGAGATCCGATGGATCGACACGAGCACCACGACGAACCGAATCGACGGCGCGAACAATCCGCCGCGCATACCAAATCGCGATCCCTGCGGCAAATGGAAAGAACGTCAAATTGACAATCCACGAAACGATTCGTAATCCTTCTTTGGTCTCAGGCGTCGTCATCACATGATGAAAGTTGTATTGAAAATTCAAGCAGCCGCCAATCATATTGGGCAACAACAAAATGACACAGGTTACGATCCAAGGCGACCATTTCGAGAGGGTCATCGCCACTGATTTTTCAGGTGGATCAAACAAAGTTGCGGTTTCGGGATGAAGCGACAAACGCAACCGACCAGCCATCTCGGCACCATCGACGAAACGATCCTTAGGGTCCAACGACAACGCCTTGCGAAGCACTTTTTCGAGAACGCGTTCCGACGCGGTTTCCGATCGCTGCGGTCCTTTGAGTGGTTTTGCCCGGGCGGCTAACTGAATTGACACCGCGTCACTCCAAGACCCCGCAATTTCGTCGCATGCAAACGGTCGTTCGCCTTGCCACAGCTCCCACAGCGTGACAGCGAGCGAATACAAATCCGCAGGCTCTTGAACTTTTTCAGGTTCATCAAGCAGCTTTGAACTAATCGCTCGCAGATGCTCGGGAGCCATGTAGGCGATCGAACCACCGAACGAGGCCGCCGCACCAGCGCGGCCTGCGGCACCTGCAAAGCTGACGTTAAAGTCGGCGAGTTGCGGAATACACTCGGCCGATAGCAACACGTTCGCTGGTTTCACATCACGATGCAACACACCGCATGCGTGGGCTTCGTCAAGCGCTTTGGCTACTTGCATTCCCATCCATGCGACCACGGTCGGCCAGGGTGCTGTTTCGATCCACTGCCGGACGGCCGAACGATCCGGAACCACTTGCGCCGCCCGCAGCAAATTCTGGTCAACCGAATCAAGAAGCAACTGACTACATCGCTGCGAACGGTCACAATGCCGTACCAATTGCACGACATCGGCCAAGGTGCCGCCCGGATGATATTGCATATACAACAAATGCAATGCTTGGTCGGCAACCGTCCGCTGGTCGAAAACGCGAACGATATTGGGATGATCAAATTGAGCGAGGGCCTGTGACTCGTCGCCGCTGCCGTGCGAAACTTTGAGTGCGACCAAGCGGTGCATCGAAATCTGGCGAGCCAGATAAACGTGGGCGATCGCGCCTTGCCCGAGCTTGGCGAGAATCAGAAAGTCATCAACTTGTCTGCCAACCGGAATCTCTGGAGGAAGGCCGCACTTGGCGACCGAACGCGTTGCCTCGATCCGAGTCAACATTTGGTCCAACAATGCTTCGTACTGGGGAAACCTCAGCAGGTATTCGTCATGCGATGGAGTTTCGCCGAAATCTTTTCGCAGTTGGATTTCTTCCATCAGTAAATCTAATGGAACCGTTTCCATCGAGAGCAGGTCGGGCATCGCATCGACATAGTGCTCGATGCCGTGCAGCGTCCCTGCGTCGGCCGCCATCGCCATGTCCAATTTGATCAATTCGACCAACACGAAGTGACGCAGATCCGATTCGACGTCGGGCAACAAGTTCCGCAATTCCGCAGGCTGCTGGACCGAAGCACGTTGCACGAGCTTTTCAAGACAGGCCTGGATGACGGCGTCGATATCGTCATCACGGCAATCGTGGGAGTCGATCCGAGCGTTCATTGCAGAATCTCTAGCAAAACTTTCTCCACGAAATTGAGTTCGACGCAAACGCAACGGTTTCTTAAAACGACGTCGTTACTGTATGTTGATTGGGGGAATCAAGCTACCTCACCGACAGGTCTGAACATGGATAAATTCGATCAACCCGAACTCGTGCAGCGGATCAAACAGCACGATGCCGAGGCGCTGGCGAGTTACATCGACCTCAACCGCGGGCAATTGGCTGGCTTTCTAAAATCGATCACCGGCGAACATTTGTTGGCCGTCGTCGAACTGGATGACTTAATTCAGGAAGTTTCGACCGCGGCACTGTCGAGCCTCGATTCGGCACCCTTTGACCAGTACGAGCCAATGCAGTGGCTGCAACAGATCGCTCGCCGCCGGGTCGTCGATGCTCATCGATTTCACTTTGGCGCGAAACGACGTGACGCAGGCCGCCAGCGATCGATTCATGCGGCAAACCCAGGCGGCACGGCGGCTTTGGGATTGGAACAAATGTTGGTCGCCAGTATGACGTCGCCCAGCGCCGCACTGAGCCGCGACATTCGCATGGTCCGCATGCAGGAGGCGATCGAGGAACTTTCGGACGAGCAAAAACAGTCAATCCGCATGCGTTATGTCGAAGGCTTACCGACGAAAGAAATTGCCGCCAAGCTAGGCAAAACCGATGTCGCCATCCGCGTGCTGCTCTCGCGAAGCATGCGGCTGCTCGAAACCCAGCTGCAGGACGTTAAACCACGCGAATGATTTTTACAGAGCGGGGCAGGGCAGGGCTGTGAAATGTTTTGTAGCGGAACTCGTCAACGGCTTGTTGATTTA
>CAXBHV010000976.1:0-3583 GCA_963974855.1 uncultured Rhodopirellula sp.
TGCCACCGGTTAGCTGAAGGGGACTCGTTGCCTCGTCCACTACCCTAAGATTCAATGCTGACAAACCACTCGAGTCCGCTGAGAGGCGCGAGGTGCGACCTAAGAACGGCCGCCGACCTTACTGCGAAGGACGCAGTCGCCAATTCGAGTTGCCTTTATCTTTGAGATAGGCTTTGCGAAACGCATCGAACGTGGTGTTGTGAAGCACCGCATCGGTTGCTTTGCGAACGTCCGCTAAGCGATCGTGCAGCGGACACTTTTCCCCGACGCCACAGACACCGCCACCAAAGGGGCAGTGCGTCGAGAGTTCTTCTCGCTCGAACAATGTATAGACATCGTAAAGTTTGACTTCACGCGGGTGCATCGCAAAGGTGAACCCGCCGCCTGGACCACGCGTTCCCTCGATCAGCCCCGCCTGCGAAAGCGTCGAGAGGATTTTTCCAAGAAAAGGGCGTTGCAAGCCACGATCTTCAGCGATCTCGGCCGCCGAAAGTCGTGTGGTTCCGCCGTCATACACCTCCGACAATCGGCTAAGCGCAGCAATCGCCGTTTCTGTCGCTTTTCCGTACATGAATCAACTCGATGAAACGGGGACACCAACAATCGAATCGAGTTTAGTGCGATGCCGCGTCAGATCCTTGATGGCTCAACTGTCCTGTAAACACATTAGCGATCAATCTTAACATCACCGTCAAAATCAACAATCCGAAGGCCCAGATCCCGGCGGTCACTTTCCACTCCACCAAACTAGGGGTGTATTCGACAATCTCGTGCAATGTCGAAGGAATGAACCCTGGGATAATCAAGCCCATTCCCTTTTCAATCCAGATTCCCACGATCACCAACAAACAAGCCAAAATTCGTATCGAACCTCGCTGCAGCGCGGCAGGGGTAAAGAACAACACCGTACCGAGCAGATTCATTGCAATCGCCGTCCAGATCCAAGCGACCAAACCATGATGGCCATGCAACCCAAAGAATAGATACTCGGCCGACACACCATGCGCACCGCCGGTGTAAAAGAGCGTAAAAATCTCGCTCGCCAACATTACGAGGTTGATCACCATGGCGACGCGAATGATCTGGATCAATGTCTTTGCTGGCCCTGGCGGCGCCGAATATCCACAGGTGACACGCAACACTCGCATCACCAAAATGATGAACGCGGGGCCACTGACAAACGCGGATGCCAGAAACCGCGGCGCAAGCAGCGCGGTATTCCAGAATGGACGTCCGCCCAAACCGCAATACAGAAACGCCGTCACAGTATGGATGCTGATCGCCCAAACAATTGACAGAAACACAAACGGCATGTACCAAACCGGATTTGGCTTGCGACCTAAATACCGCATGTACAGTAGGTAGCCGACGATATGCAGATTGATCACCAAATAACCGTTCAGCACGATCACGTCCCACGTCAACATCGAGATCGGCCAATTAAACCGGCCAATCCCCGGGATCAAATGCCAAAATCGATCGGGACGTCCTAGGTCGACCAACACGCTGAGCGTACACATCACGATTGCGGCAATCGCAACCGCCTCGCCAATAATCACAACCTTGTGCATCTCTTCGTCGTCGTACAGGTAGGCGGGAATCACCATCATCACGCCGCCCGCTGCCAATCCAACACAAAACGTGAAGTTCGCGATGTACAATCCCCAACTGACATGGTCCGTCATGTTGGTGGTGATCATGCCCGCGGAAACTTGGTTTGCCCAAGCGTTCGCACCGACCAATGCCACCGCAGTCAACGCCGTCATCCAAGCGTAAAACCCGAGCGAGCCATCGGTCGCCAATGAGAGCGAGCGTCGCAAGAATGCGGGATAGCTTAATATCGCGGAAGGTTTATTGATGGTGCTCATAGGATATTTGCCAGTCGCAGCGAGCCAGCCGCTAAGCAGGAGTCTTTCAGTATATTGGCCGCTTTGGCGCTAGCCACGGTTCCGAAATTCAACCGGGGCTAACGCCCAAACGCAACGCTGTGAAGCATTTCGTAGCGGAACTCGTCAATAGTTTCGGGAATTGAGTTCGTTCAACGAAAGTCTTGACGACTTCCGCTACGTTAAAACACCATAAAACACGGCGTAAAAATACTTCACAGCGTCGGTCCAAACGGATAACGGGATTTCACCCAATGATTCCTGCCTAACGGTTTAGCAGACTGTTGATTAAATGATGGTCGCATTGCTAAATATTTACTTGTCGAAAAAGTAGAAGAACGCTGGCTTCGTGCCTAATTCTTCCTTCAACACATACACGCGTTTGTTTTCAAGCAGCCAGCGAATATTGGAATTAGGGTCCAAGATATTGCCGAACACACGTGCTCCGGTGGGACATGCCTCCAAACACGCAGGCAAACGACCGCGTCGAGTCCGGTGTAGACAATAGGTACACTTTTCGACCACGCCCTGAGGCCGAATGCGATTGCTCAGGTAGCCTTGGTCGGGGTTTACTTCCTCCGCCGGCACCTCGGGTTTCTTCCAATTGAAACGTCGAGCGTGATAGGGACAGGCAGCTTCGCAATAGCGACAACCGATACACCAGTTGTAATCGACAACGACGATGCCATCCTCTTCCTTCCACGTTGCCTGGACCGGGCAGACATCAACACATGGCGGCTCGTCACACTGTTGGCACTGGACCGGCAAATAAAACTTGCCATCATCGGGAACGGAATGCGTGTACGTCGTGTTGCCTTGCTCCATATCCATCGTGCCCTTGGGCATCTCAAGCACACGGATATAGGACTGGTTGGTTGCGCGATCGTGATTGTTTTCTTTGTGACACGCTTCGACGCACTTGCCATTACCGTTACAAACACTCAAGTTGATTGCGTAAACGAACTTCGTGCCGGGTATGGGACGATCATCACCGATCGTGACGTCCGCACCATACTCCTCTTTCGTCTCTTCCTCGAGACGCGCAATCACTTTGCGTTTATCTTCGTCGCTCAACTCTTGATAATGTTGCTGCATGAACTCCGCAGCGGTCGTTTCCTTGGCAGCGTGGCGAAGCGGCGAGATCGCACCAACAAACGCCGCAGCACCAAGCGTTGCGAAACCACCTTTGACCGCGGTTCGACGAGTTACAATCGGCAACGACTTTTTCAATTGCGAATCACTCATACCGCCCACCTCTGGTTCAGAACTCGAATTGGATCATCGCAATCTTCAGTGAGCCGTGACGCGTAAGCGGCCGGGTCTCGCACGCTCCGACTCACCATTGGTGTAGCGGAAGTCGTCAAGACTTTCGTCCCGCAGCAAAATCCCCCGAAACTCTTGACGAGTTTCGCTACCCTCGCCTGCCCGTTGCGGAAGTCGGCAAGACTTTCGTCCACCCCACACTTCCCGAAACTCTTGACGAGTTCCGCTACGAAATCGTTCACGGCACTGGGATCTGTCAGGGAAAGAGGCTTTTCAATAGCAGCACCATGATGCTCATCCGCCGGCGGATTCAGGAAACGATCGCGTGGTTTAAACGTCGGCTTCATCTTCGGGAACGCAGGCACGTGCGGATCATGGCAATCGATACAGTTGTTTCGCGTCTGCGGGCCACGCGTCAGGTCCCAATAGCCATT
>CAXBHV010000977.1:0-3582 GCA_963974855.1 uncultured Rhodopirellula sp.
CGGCGGTTGCTGGTGAGTCCCCAACGAACGAACCGAACGGTGGAAAATGGCGATCGCAGACGCTCCTCGCGACATCACGTCGTGGCGCTCGCGCTCGGTTTCCGCATCCGCCGTCGGCGCTCTCGCAAACAGATCGATACCGCTGACGGGTTCTCGCCACGGTTCTCCCGCAACCCACTGTGCCAATTCCCAGACATGGCGTCCATCATCGATAGCGCTGCGATCCGTCACCGCAGGATTGATGGCAGAGCATCGCTTTAACTGAGGCACAAGGTCACAGCCGTTGTTTTTTGCCGTGACCATCACATGATGGATCTCGTCCACACGCGATAAGGGCGTGTGCAAGGGATAGCGTTTCAGTGCCAAAACCTCACCATGGGTGGTCGTTAGGCGAAACACAGCCGCACCACTCAAACCCGACTCGATCGGTTCGATCGATTGGATGCTGGATCGCTGGAGCCAATTTTCGAGTACCAAGCGGGCGGCGTCGATCATGCGGCGGACCAGCCCGCGTTGACACACTGCTGATGGATCAAACGCAGCGATTCACGCAGCGCGTCGTCCTGAGTGAACATCGCGATTTGACGGCGATTGGCGTCCTGTTCAATATCGATTTTGATCCACACCGTTTCGCGTGGCATCACCGAACGAACGAGATCCGCCCACTCGACCAGAGTCCAGGCTTGGGGATCGTCAAAAAGTTCCTCGACCCCGAGTTCCAAGAATTCATCGTCGTCAGTGACGCGATAGGCGTCCAAATGATGCAGCGTGATCGAGCCGTGATGCGATTGCAGCAGCGTGAACGTGGGACTCGTCACATCCGCGGGATCGACGCCCGTCGCCGCAGCCATCGACTGAACGATCCGCGTTTTGCCCGCCCCCAACGTTCCGACCAATCCAAATGTGATCCCCGGGGCTAGGTCATCGACCATTCGCCGAGCCAGTGCGTCGACATGTTCGAGGTCGAGGTGACGCAAACTCAACGCGAGCTGATTCGTATTTTCGAGGTCCAATGTCCAACGCTCCGATTCGTAGTGAAGCGGAGCATTTTAGAGCATTATCGGTTCGCCGCGAGCCCGCTGGTTCGCCTTCCTCGTGGCATGTTTTTTTGCTCTCACGAAAACGCGACTGCTGTTTCCTCTAGGCGGCGTGACGCAATGTGGTCGGCGCGGCAAAGTGGGCCAAGGTCTTTTCAAGACACCCCAGCGTTTTCAGCGTTTGTTTGAACACGGCTGCAGATTGAGGATTCGACTCGAAGCCCAGATCCTCGAGAAGCTCAAGCATTTCGGCGAGCTCAAACTGAAGCACCAATTCTTCGGGCGTTTGGGGCAACCGGCTCACGGCAACACTCCGATGGGGAATCAAACGAAGGGGCGGACGCAGGATCACTTTCGAAGTGGCGATCCGCGTTGTCGATCGCGATGATCGACTCCCTCCAAAAGATTCGTTCGGAAAATTGCTCAAAATCCGATATCAAAATCGCCCCTGTTGGCAGCGTGTTCAAGTCACCCCGGACCACTGGTGCCGACTGGGTAAAATAGACCGCTGCTCGACGTCAGCATCGCCACTGGTCGTGTTGCGAGGATGTCCGTCATACGGAAGTTATTTCGGGACGGTGACTTAGTGAGCCTCTTTGTTCAGCGGTTCTTCGACCACGATCGCTGCTGGGAAGTCCGCAGCTTCGTCTCCCCCACGCTCTTCCCAACGTTTGTTTTGCGAATTACCGCGAGGTTGATTCATCGGAATGTCCATCCCTCCGGCATCCCCGAGCATTTCGTACAGCCGGTTCTCCATCTCTTTGGCAACCGATTTGTATTCGGGATTGGCAATCAAATTCTTTGTTTCACCTGGATCACTCGCCAAGTCATACAACTCATCGACGTCCCACAGACCGTAGTAGGTGATGTACTTGAACCGATCCCCGCGAAGGGCAAATTGGGTCGGCGACTGCGGGAAGTTCTTTTCCCAGTAGTAAACGTATAGGAAATAGTCACGCCAATTTAGATCTGGATTGTTGGGGAGTTCCAGAAAGCTTTTGCCGTCCATGTAATCGGGCGTTTTCAAACCGGCAGCGTTCAAGATCGTTGGCCCGATATCGATGTTGCCGATCACCGATTCGACCACGGTCCCGCCCTGATAAAGTTCTGGACACTGCATCATCATCGGCACTCGGATCGATGCTTCGTACGACACACGCTTGTCGATCAAGCCATGTTCGCCCCACATGAAACCGTTGTCGCCCATGTAGATGACCAACGTCGAATCGTGGACTCCCATCTTTTTGAGCTGTTCGAGCACTCGGCCGACACTGTCGTCAACCGCCAATAGCGATTCACAATAGCGGCGGTACAGATATTCGAGCCCATTGTTGCTGTGGTAAGAGAAATCGATGCCGTGCCAGCTGTTTCGTTGATCGCGAACCCAGCGAGGTGCGTTGTTTTCAGCCGAGATCTCTTTGCCGCGTGGCAGAAAGCTGAGGTCCGCATCGGCGTAACGGTCCGCGTGTCGCTCTGCTGGCGTGAAATTCGAATGCACCGCTTTGTGTGACAGATACAAGCAGAACGGCTTGTCCGAGTCTTTTTGTGAATCGAGCCAATCGATCGCGTAGTCGGTCAATTCGTCGGTGATGTAACCTTTTTGCTTGACCCGTTTCCCGTTGACATTCAGCGTGTATTTTGGCCCCGGAGGCAAGTAGTTGCCTTGTCCACGAAAGCTGATCCAGTGGTCAAATCCAGGCCGCGGATCATCATGCTCGCCGCCCATGTGCCACTTGCCAATGAAGCCCGTGTGATAGCCTGCTTTTTGAAGGTACTGGGGAAAGAAGATCGTTCCCTCAGGCACAGCACGATTGTTGTCAATCACGCGGTGCTTATGGGTATACAGTCCCGTCAAAATCGAAGCTCGGCTGGGTGAGCACAGCGACGTGGTCACAAACGCATTCTTCAGATGTACGCCGTTCGATGCGAGCGAATCCAGGTGCGGCGTTTCCAGGAACGGATGTCCCATGAACCCCATCGCGTCGTAACGATGGTCGTCCGTCAATATGAATACGACGTTTCGAGGTTCAGCGCCTTCGATCTTGGCAACCTCAGGCAGTTCACCCGAGGGCGATGCAGCCGCCGATTGGGCACCGGCTGATTGGGTACAGGCAAAACAAACGAAGAGAGTTCCAGCAATCAAACGCCAATTCATGTAGTCGTCTCCAAAGCAGATCAGCAAGGATTTTGTGGGGGGAAGCGGAAAAGCGGTCGGCGGATCAGGCAACGCGGCCAATGCTGGTCCGAACGATGCTCTGCCGAGCGATCAATGATAACTCGGTCGCTCGTTGCTGTGGGAATTTGGATTGGCAATCGGTCAGTCCGCTAGCATCCCGCGGCTGGTAAATTTTGCCGATTATAAGGATTTATTGGATTGGAACGATTGGGTTGGCCGATTTGACAACTATCCACTCGGCAAGACGACGAAGGTCTAAATTCAATGAAACCGACACATCAGTTCTCACTCCTGACTCTTTCCATCGCACTACTTTGGTTCACCGGATGTTGCGGTCCAACGTGCGGCGGCCGAGCCAACGGCCCCTTT
>CAXBHV010000978.1:0-3579 GCA_963974855.1 uncultured Rhodopirellula sp.
CCGAAATCGATCGGGGCTTCGTGATCGAGGTCCAGAAATCGAATCCCCAATTCGGCAGCCGACTTCTCGCACATTTTTGCCAGTGTCCCTAAGTGATCCTCGCCGACGTTGGCTCCGGCATCGCTGACCACAATCAATTCACAACGGCGTTTCAGCAATGCCGACACACCGAGGTAGTCGGTGAAGCCTCCGTCAGCAACATAGAATGATTTCGAAGACCGTTCACGAGCTGATTTAGCAGCAGCAGGACCGACCTCACGTGGTGCCATCAACATTTTCAGAAAGTAAGGGACGCCATTCTCGAGCATCACGCCACTTCCAACGATTCCGGCCAACACAAACGCCACGCCTGTACTTGGCCAATCATAGAAGGTGGCGAAATAGATCAAGGTAGCAAATGAAGCCGAGGTTGCGGCAATCACCAACCAGCCAATGTTTCCAGGCCGACGTGACCGATTGTCGGTTTTTTCCGTGCGATAGACCTGCATCCCCAGGCTGGAATTAAAAAAGTCGACGAGCAATGATAAGCAACGGTTGGTAGTCGAGAACGCAGTTACGGCTGCACCGGACAGCGTTACCGCGTCGGCCAGCGTTGCTGCCGCGTCGGACGCACCGCGTGTCAGAGCGACTTGTTCGCTACGGATACGATTTTGGTCGTCATCGAGATCGCCACAGTATTTAGGAGTGAACATAAACGTCCGCGATGCGATCGTGTAGCCTCCGTTGACGGTTACTGGTTCCATCGACGCGGCCAACATCAACGGATAAGGCAATCCGTCTGCGGTCGGATTAATCTGATGCAATGGGACTTCCGCCATCGATTCGGATCGTTGGTGGGTCCGCACTAGAAAATTGCACCCGAGCTGGCGGCGATAGAAATGAAACACCGTTGCGACTTGGTGACGGAACACGCCGCCAATCGTGCCGATCGTTGCCAGTAATAGCCAGAAACCCAACCACGAACGGCGTGCTCGCTGGTCATGAGGCGGCACGACGTAGGTACTAGGAATGTCCTTTTCGCGAATTGCAGCGGGAAATAGGGACTCAAGCAATAGACGATTGACTTCGGCGTAAGCGGCTATGTCGTTCGCTGATAGTTGGTAATTGTCGCCGAGACCACGTTCCAGCAATTCGATTCGATGTGCGGCATTCGTGATCGCTTTTTTTTGCGATTTAGAAAAAGCGACAGTGTCCGACGCCAGCAATTCTTTCAATTCTTTGTGAAGAGGCAGAGAAAGAACAGCGAGTGTCTCTTTTGTGGCATCCTTACCCTCCTGTTTCGCATTGTCTTTAAAAATGCCGCTTAACAGAGCATGGGTGAATTCTGGATCGTCCAAAGTTTCGTTCCACTTATCCAGCCTTTTCTGTTGTTCGTCTTGTAAAGCTTTTATGGCATGGAAACTTCTCTCAACGACGGTGCCAATCGGTAACGCTGTCAGCGAGTCTCTGCTAGCTGTCGAGTGTTTTAAATCAATGGCTCTTGATTCGTGGGGAGCAGTGTGAGGTGGCTTTTCGGCTTGCATCGCAAGGCGATAGGCATGGATCGCGCCCAATAAACGAGATTCAAGCATCCATGGCTGCGGCTCTAGCGGCTCGGGCACCTCTAGCGGTTTGAGATCACGGGCATTGGATAACATGCTCCATCGCCGAGTCGCCAGCGTTTGCTCCCACTTGTCTGGCAATCTCAATTCTTGAGGCAGATTATCCGAGATGTTGAGCGAGTTGTCTTTGGGTAAACCAAAAAGTGCGAAGACATAATCACGAATTTGATTAAGGAGCGGTGTATCATGTGGTTTCGTGTAAGACGCAAAAACGTTTTCCAATGATTGCCAATCGTTTACATCTCCGACGACCAAGTATGGGCCACGATGGTTCGTGTACTTGCTAATGTTTTCACGTCCCATCCAATGGATCATTGAAAAAACCAAGAATAGCGTCACGCCCACGGCCACAAAACGCTGGACGAGCTTTTGCCAACTCTTGGCCTCTTGCCGCTCCGAACGGAACAGTCGATCGCTGCCGAAGAACACTAAGACTTGTAACGTTCCAGCGATTACGGCCAGCCACTGAGCGTAGTGATTTAGGTAGAGCGATCCACCCGCCCCCGATTGAACATTGGTGGTCCCATTACCTAGAAAGATGGCGATTGATGTCAGCGCCGCCAATACGCTGATTACAAACGTCCATGCTCGCACCTTGAGGTGTATGCGATGAAGTGCTCGTTTGTGTGAACCAACCGCCCAGCGAATCGCTGAGAGGCCGATTTCGACGAATATAAAAAAAACGGCAAGAATGATCGCTGGGATAAAGGCGATCAACAATTCGTTTCCGATCCGAAGCCCTAGCACGTCTAAGTAGAGGATCCGAAATGTCGGATCGTCAAACGACCGCCATACCAACGCCGCCAGCGTTGCAAAAATTCCACAAATCCCAATATAGAAAGCAGCGCTAAAGAAACATGACCAAAGATAGGCTGGTAGCACCTCGAGTGGGCGACTCAGATAGCCGCCGACCGCAGCTAGTCGCTTCGGATCGACTTCTCCCGTGGATGGGTTGCGACCGAGATGCCAGCGTGGCGGATTTGTAGGCTCGCCCTCATCATCATGAAATCCAGGCTTTTCGGGCGAGTCTGTTCCGTCCTGTGGTTTGTCGTGTGACTCCGCTTGTGCAATCAAGTGTCCGGCAATGTAGCCACCACCAGATACGCTGGCCAGGTAATCAACAAACCTCAAAAAACCGCGGTGGGAGAGTCCTTGCAGGAATCCATCGTTGTAAAGCGCCGATCGAATGCCTCCACCCGAGAGCGCCAAACCGATCAGGTGCTTTGGACGCGATTGTTTGTCCACGGGAAGAGCGATTTTGAAGGCTTTTTCACGGCGTTCATGGATCGACTGCCACTCTTCGATTTCCCATTCACTCATTTGAAAATTCTCCCGTTGAAAAATCTTGGTTACTGCGTTTCTCCTCCTGGAAATGTTGCGTCACCTATTTGCATTGAAAGACAATCATGACGACACGAAGCATGCGATTGAGCAGTCGTGGGAAACCTAAACTACAGTCTTTATGCGTTCTGCCTGTCGCAGCCCGTTTGTTTGTAGCGTCGGCAAACGAACAAACAAAAATGTGCTCAGCAAGATAGCGGTCTTACTGAGCGAGCGCTGCACTCACATCGCTTGTCAAAACGA
The DNA here is from genome assembly GCA_963974855.1 of uncultured Rhodopirellula sp. GTDB lineage: Bacteria > Planctomycetota > Planctomycetia > Pirellulales > Pirellulaceae > Novipirellula. The sequence goes on from CAXBHV010000978.1 coordinate 3,186, forward strand.
TCCGGCCAACAACCCTTATTCAACCACTTTGGGTGAATCGATTTGCGAACGCTGCTATGACACAGCTCCTTCGTGTTGCACGTGACGTAAACGTTTTCTGGTTGGGTGCTGCTGCCGGAACTCCATTATTTTCCTCTTCTCGTCAAACTCCGGTACGGACGCAAACCGGAAGCCTCGGTGAATCCTGCGGAGGTGAACAAGTGTTACTTGCCCCTTCAACTCGAGTGCTTCGTTGCAGCTAAGAATTAGGCTTGTTCGTAGCGAAAGTCGTCAAGACTTTCGGGGGGACTCGCCGTGGATCGAAAGTCTTGACGACTTCCGCTACGCTAAAATGGACAGTTTTTTCTTGATCAACACGTCAGTCGCGGATGCTGCTGGGTTCTTTGCTAAGGTT
>CAXBHV010000979.1:0-3573 GCA_963974855.1 uncultured Rhodopirellula sp.
TCCGTGTCGCTTCTTTTCTGGACAAGCGGTAAATACTCGGGTGCTGACCCGATGTGCGATTCCAATCGAACAGACGGGTCGATGTGTTTTATGCGGAACGCGTTTGGATCTAAACGATGCGGATCCGGGACAAAAGCCCAGACTTCCTTGCCAGTTGCATCAAAACTCGACTTAGGAAGACGCGGTAGTCCCCGAAAAGGCTGCACGGCTCTCGCAATCAATGCCTGGAACAATGGATCAATTGAGATTACAGCAATCGAAGACCCCTTTAAAATCGAACCGTCTGACCAATGTCGAGTTCCATCATTGTCATACAATAAATTGCGATAATAGTGTCGCGACTCTCTCGTGTTAAACGCCTCCCAGAAAGTAACCAGATCTGGAGTGTCAATGTGAGGTTCACCAGGATTTTTACTGGTGTGTATCATGCGAATTGGAATTGCAGTAGTTTGTTGCGAAGGCTTGCCAATTGTCAGCTCGCGAATGCCATGGCAAAGCTGTTCCTCATGACCCATGTAGGGATCGGGTTTGTCTTCGTCACCATGCCCCACGATGTCAATTTTGTAAGTGTACTTTTTGCCATACCACAATGTCTGTGTGTAACGCGCCAGCCGGAACTCTTCACCGCTCAGAGGCGGCGATGTGTTTGCCGCGGCCAAACTAGGAAGTGTCGCTAATTGCACCGCAGCACAAAGGCAATACAAGGCGAACGTCGAGAAAAAAGAAAACGATAAAGTTCCCCATAAGCCTCCACGCCTCTGTCGGTTGGTTTCGCCGAGCACTTGATTACAGAACACCATGGCTATCAGGCTGCGAGGTTGGAGGGTTCGTGTATGCCAACAAGAATCGAGCATAAGGCAGCAAGCTCTGGATGCTGCGTCATCATGCTGCAGACGCCGCGACAGTTAGTAGGGTATCGGGGGCGATCACTGGTTGCAACAGAAAACCCATCGAAGTCAAAAAGTTGCTTTGGCTTAAGAATTACGCAAGTTTTAGCGAACAACAAAGTCTATATAGAGGCAGTGGATCTGGTAAAACTCGGGTTTTGGATTTCCAGGTGGAGTAGCCGAAAATCTTTATTGCATCAACAAACTGCTCTCGAGTTGTCCGCCCGGCCAAAGAAGGTACGAAAATGGGAAGCCGGCCGATGAATCAGCGACGCGTGGGCCTCTGATTTTTTAACCTCTCATTTTTTAATCCCTTGCTGCCCCCGAGAAATTGGGGGCGTTAAGTAATAAGGTAACGCTTGCGTGATTATCGTGTGTTTGAGTTTGGCAGAATGATTATTTGGCAAAATGTTTTTTTCGGTTTAGAGACAGATTAATGGCACTGAGTCGATCGAATCCGTAATTAATGGGTGAGGTGCCGGTTTGGGGGATCCAATCGGGGCTTTTTCTGTCCGAGTGTTTTGCGAGCTTCCGCGTGAATCAAACCAAAGTTGAACGTCTGGTCCAATTGCTCTCGGAGCACCATGACCAGCTATACCGGTACATCCATTCACTTGTGGGTAGCCCGCATGATGCTCGCGATGTACTGCAAGAGACCTCGTTCGCGCTCTACGAGAAATTTGATCGTTTTGATGATTCGCGTCCCTTCCTGCCGTGGGCCTATCGATTCGCTTACATCCACGTTTTGAAATGGCGTGAATCCAAGTCGCGAGAAATCCCGCTGCTCAGCGCCGATGTCATCGAACTGTTGGCACGAGAGCGGCAAAATCAAGAATCCGATCTGAACCGACGAGTGACGCTGCTGAACCAATGCATCCAAGAACTGCCGCAATCCGACCACGAACTCGTACGATCGCGTTACCTTGAAGGGGTTGCTCACGACACGATCGTCCAGCAAGTGGGGACAAGTCGCCGCACGTTGTTCCGAGACCTGAAACGAATACGCCATCAGTTAATGAACTGCATCGAAGGAAAATTGGCATTGGGTGATATTCAATGACGAACAAACAACCCGATCCGAAAACTCGCCGTCGACTCGAGACGCTGCTCTCGATGCATATCGACGAAGGACTCGATCAAGCTGATACAGAAGAATTGGAATTCCTGTTACGCGACGATCCAAGCAATCGCGAGTTCTATTTACAGTACATGGATCTGCAAGCCGCTTTGCCTATCGCCGTTACCTCGGCGGCTGGCGAACATGCGACGTCATCCGAGCAAGATTCCGATTGGATATCCGCGCTGGTGGAATTCTCGGAAATGAAACGCGAATCGAACAGGACGGTCGATCGTTCGACTGGCCATTTAAGTCTTGCGCCGTGGATGATCGCCTTTGCTTCGCTCGCAGCGACTTGTTTGATTGCGGTGGCATTTTATGCAACGCGATCTACTCCTGTCGTGGTGGACTCTTCGCCGACGTCACCGCAGGAACAAAACGCAAGCGATCAGGAAATCCAACAGGGTGACGTGATCCTGGCACAGGCAGCCGGTGCCGAGTTGTTTGGCGAATTCTTGCCACCGGTGGGCGACCCGCTGCGGTTTGATCACGAGTACGCGCTCACCGCCGGGTTGATTGGGCTTCGGTTTCCTGATGGTGCGGAAGTCATCCTGGAAGCACCGAGTATTGTTAAAATCTCAGGTCGAGAACGATTGTTGGTCAGTATGGGACAATGCAGTGTGCATGCACCGCCGGGAGCTGAAGGTTTTGAGGTGGTCACGCCTCAGACGGAGATCATTGACTTAGGCACGCGTTTCTCTGTTGCGGTCAGTGACGTCGGCGCGACCGATGTCCAGGTCATCGAGGGGATGGCCGAAGTGCGGGCGACGAAATCGGTCGCAGCCGATCCCGTCCGGCTGGCCGAACGTCAGGCTCGCCGATTTAGCGATGAAAGCGGGGATCGGCCGCAGTCAATCGAGTTCGATTCCGGCAGCTATCGAAAAACGCTACCCGATCGTGTTGTCAGCTACCGGGCAAAGCAAACCGGAGAGGGTGGTATCTCGGAACTGCAAAGCGTGACCGTCCAGCGAGACCATCGCGAGGTGACCATCTCCGTTGCCGACATGATCGGCGTCAAGGTGACCCACTTCTGTGGCACGGACATCGCCGGCACGTCGGTCCAAGTGGGAGATGACGTTGACCGGCTAGCGGGTTTAGAAACCGACACGCTGCTGTACACGGGACTGCTGAATCCAGGAGGTTCGCTCGAACCCCTAGCTGATGATCCCGTGCTCGCAAGTCCTAATGTCGAAGGTAAAACCACCCCTGGTTTGGCGATTCAGTTCCGCAAACCGGTCATCAATCGGCCAGGGCCCGATGTCGTGTTCTTCGAGCTGCAATCTGTCGTCAATCCTCCCGAAGGGGATGCGTTTCATGTCAGCCCGCTGAAGTTTAGCGAGGGGCTACGGTCAGTTTCAATTCGCAAATACGACATCACCATGACGTCGCGTGAAGCACAACAGCTAACATTATTCGAGCCCTATTTTTTCCGCGAGTCGCCCTCCTGTCTCGAAGGTCTAATGACCGGCGAGGTGTATCAACGTCGGCCTTCGATGCGGTTTAGCGCATTGGCGGTGGGGATCGATCTGTCGGACCTGGGCTATGCGGACAATGCTGCCGTTGACGGTT
>CAXBHV010000980.1:0-3573 GCA_963974855.1 uncultured Rhodopirellula sp.
CACCGTTGCGATTTGCATTTGGATTAAATCAACAAGCCGTCAAGAGTTTCGGGGGCTACGGCAATGTGCCGAAAGCCGTTGACGACCTTGGCTACGCCAAAAAAATGCCTTACGGCTTGGCAATGTAGCGATATTGCCCCTGATTCTGCTCGGCAATTCGCTTCATCCGACTCTCGCCTGCGCGACTGTAATACGCAATCGTATGCACCCGGCTGATCAATCCGCCGCTACCAAACAGATTGCGTTGCACATTCTTTTCCTGCAGCAAAAGTTCTGTTGACTGAGGAAATTCGCCGTCCGACAGCAAGAAGATCGCGTCGGCTCGCAATCCGAGCACAAACTCGAGCAGATCGTTGGGGTTTCTACCACGGTCGGCGCGAATACTCATCGCCCACCGCTGCAGCGCCGCCTTGTTTTGTGGTGTCGCATAAGCACTCCGAGGTTCATCTTTTTTAGGATCGCTCAATCGCATGAAGTCTGGATCCGAATCAAAGAAAATCACATAGAAACGTTGGTCTGGGCGCAACGCATTGATCGATTTCAATAACTCGATCCTGGCCGAATTGAAGGCGTCCCCCATGCTCTTACTGCTGTCGACGAGATAAACAAAATGGTTGCCCCCGCCATCGACTCCACAAAACTGGATCTTGGCATCCGAGTCGCTGGGCTTGGTCAACATCGCTGCCGCCGAGTTATTGGACTGGCTGAGTATTGCCGCAGCCGGACTGGGCATCGATGGCGGTGGCGGCGGTTTGAAATCGGAAATCGCGATCTCGCCGACAGGGCTCAAGTCGTACTGGATCTCGGATTCGGTTTGCTCCTCAGTCGGCTCGGTTTCCAATTCGCTGCTTTCAAGGGAAAAGGTTTCCATCGACACTTCGGATGCTGAAGGCGCCGAAGCGGATAACGCCACTTGGTCCGAAGGTTTGTGTGTTTGTAGTGTGACAACGCCAAGGACCACGAGAATGACCGCATGCACGATCGTGCTGACAATCCAAGCCGCTGGCTTTCGTCGCCGATCCTCGGACGTCACCGCATCGTCGGTCACGACCGCTGAATCAAGCTCTGTGATATCCGCTTTTTCAAACTGCTTCTCACCGCTCTCGATGGTCGAGATCAGCGGCAGTGCTGCATCCAATGCGTTCGCCGACTCGGTGGCTGCAGACTCGGCCGTGGCGATAGAAACAGCAGGTTCTTCGCTCGTTTCGCCCGCGACCCCATTGAGGTTCACTTCATCCGACGAGACTTCATCTCGAAACCGAGGCGCAGAAGCTTGGCGATGGGCAGAGTCGACGCGTAGCTGAGGTGCAGAGGTGCTGTCTTCGCGGGTTACAGCGGCAGTGTTTTCGGGGGTAGTGGGTTCGGCGCCGGTGGGGTCAAGAATTCTGCTTTCGGCTGCATCGGTTCTCTGCGTCACATCCACCGTGGGCAATTTGACGTCGTGATCGAAAGCTTCGCGAATCTCTTGCCAACTCTGGAACGACGTGGAGGCCAATGCAGCGGCAGGCAACTCCTTTTCTACCTGCTCGGATGCAGGCGGCTCGGGACTAGGTTTTTCGAGCTTCGCGCCCGTATACCAAGTAACATCCGATGAGTTTTGAGCAAGACCCGACGCTCGTTCTGCAGGCGATTCGGAGTGAGGAGAATCGCTGGATGCGGGTGCGAAACCTGGCTGTTGTAGCGACGAATGACTTTGCAAGACGGCGTTGGGTGCAGCCGTCGTCGGTGTGTGTTCAGGGTGAGACGCATCCATTCCGCGAAGTTTTAGTTCGATCAAGGCCGCTTCGGCATCGCACCGCGCTGCTTGTGCTTCATGACGCGCCGCGTCGGCTTCTCGCTGAACCCGAAACAGTTCGAGTTCAAGCGACTCGCGTTCGGAATCAATTCGCAGATGCGAAGTGGGTTTGCCAGTGCCGTGCGAATCCGTTGGTGAACTTAATTGCGTAGGCTCAGTTCGGCTGGCATCCGATGGATGCGGATTCAATTTCGATTCGGATGAATCGCTTGGCATCAGCGCATAAATGCGGTTGGGAAAAGCATCGAATAAGAAAAGGTGTGAGATTCACACCCCAACCATTGTGAGGATTTTTTGCTGAGCTGCAACTAAATTCGTCGGGGATTTTTTTGTTGTAGCAAGAGTCGCGTACTGATTCGGTAATCCCCAAGTGTTGAAAGTTCTCGGCGAGCGTCGCAGCCAGGAAGTCCGGGCCTGTTGAGATTGCGAATTTTCGGTGTAAGCAACGCCATGATGTTTTGATTAGGCTAATCGAGTAAAACGATGACTCCTGCCGCTTTTTCTTACCCTCACTTTCCCTCCCGAGAGTTTTGCTGCTATGACCGATCGCCGCCATTTTATTGGACTTGTCAGCACCTCCGCCATCGGATTGGCGGCAACCCGCAACCTTGCAACTGCCAGCGCAGCAGAACCGGTTTCTTCAAACAAGAAATCCCCCGTTCGTTTTGCGCTCAACATGAGTACGCTGCGAGGACAAAATCTGACTGTCACAGAGCAGGTCGAAGTGGCCGCCAAAGCGGGGTACGATGGCGTCGAACCATGGATTCGGGATCTCGAAACCTATGTCAATAATGGCGGTAGCATTGCGGATTTACGAAAGCAGATTGAAGATGCGGGAATGACGGTCGAAAGTGCCATCGGTTTCGCACAATGGATCAACGACGATGCAGAACAGCGAAAAGCGGGACTCGAAATGGCCCGCCGCGACATGGAGTTAGTTCGTTCCATCGGGGGGACGCGAATTGCCGCGCCGCCCATCGGGGCTCATCAAAAGGACGCGGTCTCACCGCCACTGAAGGTCATCGCCGAGCGTTATCGTGCTCTGTTGCAGGTAGGAGACGAAACCGGAGTCACGCCTCAGTTGGAACTTTGGGGATTTTCGCCCACGATCAGCACGCTAGGTGAATTGGCGTACGTCGCCACGGCCGCTGAGCACCCCAAGGCATGTGTGCTGCCCGATTTCTATCACATCTACAAAGGTGGCAGCGATTTCGCGGCTCTAGGAATGATCGAAGCCTCGCGGATGCACTGCTTCCACATCAATGATTATCCTGGCGAACCTTCGCAACGCGAAATCAGCGATAAAGATCGCGTCTTTCCCGGCGACGGGGTTTGTCCGCTCGTGCCGACGATTCGCTTATTGCTTGATCATGGTTTTCGCGGCACCTTTTCACTCGAGTTGTTCAATCCCGAGTACTGGAAACGCGACGCGTTGGACGTCGCCCGCGAGGGGTTGGAAAAGTCCAAGCAAGTTGTGGCGGACGCGATCGCCCAAGCGTAATTTACGTTAGCAAGCGGCTGCGATCCTCAAATGGGTGTCGGTGTCTAGACGATCCTCGGCATCGCTACCTACGATATGCCGTCTGACGAATTTTAAACTCGAATGAAACAAGGATTTATCGCCGTGCCCAACATCGGTCCCATGATCGCAGCGTCCAGCCGGATTGGACTTGCCAACGCCCAACGAATGCTCAAAGACGTCACGCCCGAACAATTTGCTCGCTTTGCCAAGTGCGGTGATACGGTAATCGAATCGAACCATCCCGCGTTTGTTTTCG
>CAXBHV010000981.1:0-3571 GCA_963974855.1 uncultured Rhodopirellula sp.
AAACGACCGTTCATTGTCATCGCGACGCAAAACCCGTCCGGATTCGAAGGCACGTTTCCGCTGCCTGAATCTCAACTCGATCGATTTTTGATGCGTTTGTCGATGGATTATCCCGATACCGATAGCGAGATTGATTTGCTGTTGGACCAGGCGGCATCGGATCCCGCGGCTGCGCTAACGCCCGTGATGACCGGCGACGAACTGACCGCGCTGCAGTCGTTCGTACGCAAGGTGAAAGTGGACCGCAAAGCGGTGGCGTACATCGTCGAGATTGCCGCCGCGACGCGAACCGACACTCGCTTGCGAGTCGGCGTCAGCCCACGAGGATCAAAAATGTTGATGCGTGCGGCGCAGGCAAAAGCGGTATTGTTAGGCCGTGACTATGTGTTGCCCGACGACATCCAGAGTCTTGCCCCCAGCATCCTGTCGCATCGCGTTTCGCCTCGCAATGCCATCGCGTCGTCCGCAGAATCCAAGCTGATTATCATTGACTTGATGAAGTCGATCGAAATTCCTGTTTAGGACCATTCGCACGCGATTATCTCTTCGTCACTTTCCTTTCCACGTCCTCGCAAATTGTTTCTGCAATGACGGCACTCTTGATGCAGACACTCGCCATCGGAAAACGACCATGGTGGCAACGGATTCTGCATGGCGTGGTCACGGTATTGATGTTTCCATTGAGGACCGTGCTCGCGATCCGTCGATCGGCGACTCCCGCATCGATTTCAATGTTGTTGGTTGGCATTATCTCGATGAACATTCTCTGGGGGTACCCGTGGGTCGGCGTCTTCGCTGCCTGTGTTGGCACGCTTGGTGTCAGTCTGCTGGTGAACCAATTCATGCAGCCGCGTTTGCACGTCGATTTTTCGTTGCCACGATGTGTCGAGGCGGGACAGATCTTTAATATGCGAGTCCATCTCAAAAACAGACGTCATTTACCCGCTCTGCAATTGGCTGTGGGGCTTGGTGCCTCGCGACGCAAAGATCTGCTGCGTTGGTTCCGCAAGAATTCGGCAGACCAGCGTCGTGCGGCGTATGCGGACTACCAAGTTCTCTCAGAGAATTCCTCGATTCCGATGGTCGCGCCTCGCGAAACGGTTTCCACTGATGTCACGCTTCGTTTTCGCCATCGTGGTGTGCACTCGTTGCCCGATGTGTGCGTGAAATCGATGTTTCCATTTTGTTTGTTCGAAGTCGCTAAGCGGATACCCAGCCAGACGACGATTGCGATCACGCCTCGTCTGCTGAGCCAAGCCGACGATGCCGTTTCCAGTGGCCAGTTGTCCGATTTGTCCGGTTGGGTGCGCAAGATCGCTGCGGTCGATGCTTACGATTATTCGGGCAGTCGCGAATACGAAACCGGAATGTCGGTGCGACGATGGGACTTTGCATCGTGGGCTCGACTCGGGAAACCGATTGTCCAGGAATTCCAGTCGCCTGGCGTGAAGATGGCGTTCATTTTGGTCGATACCGCGGTGGAACCAGATACGCCTCGGTCCGATTCCAATGTGAAGATTCAGCGAGATGTCGACGTTGACTCACGCGATGCGACTGCTGGCCGCGATGAGACGATCGAAAAAGTGCTCTCGTTCGCGGCGACCTGCCTGACCGAACTCTGGCAGCGTAAGGTTGGCGTCCGGATGATGATCGCTGGCGAATCGCTTGATCCAACGGACGATTCGCACCCCACTTGGAAGAACGCCAGTGATCTGGAAACGATGCTGATTCGATTAGCGAGAGCCGAGCGATCCAGCACTCAAATTGCTGACGAGTGCTTAGAGGCCGGCATTGACGCAATGCCACAGTCGCCGTCACTATTGATTACATCGCGACAAGACTTTTCATCGGCCATCGCCAGTGCCACCTGCAAATTCATCCGCGTCAGCTAAGTTCGCCTTTTGTACTTTCAAGTCGACGTGCGTCGCTCATTGTAGAACATTTGTCCCCAAATGTTCAATGAGCACGGCCTGTTCACAGTCTGAAGCAATGGCGACAATTGTTCTACATTGCGGATCACAAGCGTTTCACGCGAAGCCGTTCGCATCGGAGGCGGACGATCACGTTAATCCAGGAACGTCGACACATCGGCTTTGGATTTTCGAACGCCTTCGGCATCACGATAGACGGTGAGCAGTGCCGACGGATCGATCATCCGCCACGCGGGCATGCTTCCGAAAATACTGGTTAGCAGAACACCGCCACGAAGAGCCCACAAAACGTAACCCACCGATGCGAGTCCGGCACTGACTCCGAGCCCCCCGATTTCGCCTACGCCGAAGAAGCTTCCGCTGTCTGCCTGCGCCGAGCTCTGTTCGTTCCACTCCGTCCACTGAATCGCTTGGACCAGATCGACGATCAGTAGTTGGTCGAGCATTTGAGACATTTGGCTGCTGCTACGTTTTAAATGTATGTTCGACGAGCCGCCCCACGAAAAACTTTGTGAATCGAAACCGTTCTGTGACTCATCGTTGTCACTGTCGGACATTTGTATCGTTGAATTGCGGTTTGCCGAAGCAGTGGTCGGCTTGGACGCTCCCTTCTCGTTTGTCTCGTTGTCCGACTGTGTAGGAGTTGTCACGTTTGTCGGCACCGTCGGCACTGCACCTGTCGTGGTCGATCCGCCATCGCTATTGCCATCCTCGCTATCTCCGTTTCCAGAGTCACCCCCGGATGTGTCACCGCTTTCACCGGTGTCGCCACCACTGTCACCGGATCCACCATCACCGGATCCACTTCCGCCTGATCCGCCACTGCCCGATTCACCGCCACCGCTACTGCCACCACCGCTACCAGCAATCACGGTGATCGTGACGGTCACGACGTTACTCTCCAAACTGCCGTCACTGGCCAGGTACGTAAACGTATCGCTGCCAAAGTAGGCACCGCTGGGTGTATAGACCAGACTTCCGTTGGCCGAGGTGCTGAGCACTCCGTGGCTAGGTCCCGAGACCAGTTGCAACTGCAGCGGGTCGCCATCGACATCGCTATCGTTGATCAACACACCAGGGGCCGCCAGTGTCAGCGTTTCTCCAGCGTTGATCGAGTAGTTGTCGCCGGTTGCCACGGGAACTTCGTTGACGTCGATCACGGCAATCGAGAAGTTCGCGAAGCTGAATGATCCATCGCTCGAGTCGGCTCGAACTGTGATCGTATGACTGGTGGCTGTCTCGTAATCCACGGATCCAGTAACGGTCACAATTCCGCTGGCCGAATCGATCGCAAATCGACCTCCGGAGTCGTCGGATAACGAGTAGGTCACGCTGTTGGTTGAACCATCGGTGTCGACCGCCAATGCCGTAATACCCACGGTCGTTCCAAACGCTGCGTTTTCGTTGACTTGGTTCGGATTGCCATCGGTATCGGTAGCCGCGGAAACATTGAATTCGTTTACGTCATTTAGGTAGACGGTGAACGTTTCGTCGTAGGTCGCCCCGGCAGCGTCTTGCACCCGCACCGTGATGTCATGTTGTGTGGCGGCTTCGTAATCGAGTTGACTTGAATCGGCAACGCGAATGTTACCCGACGCATCGATACTGAACCGGCCACCTGCCGTATCGGTCAACGAATA
>CAXBHV010000982.1:0-3565 GCA_963974855.1 uncultured Rhodopirellula sp.
GTGTGACCCAAGCATCAAAGGTAACTCAGCGACCGCGCGATCCAAGCCCGCGACGCTGGAGACCGATCTTGTGATTCAAGTTCCCGAGTACATCAAAGAAGGGGAACGTATCAAAGTAGACACCCGAACGGGCGAATTCTTGTCGCGTGCTTAATACATGCGTTCAATGCCACATATAACGGCATGCAACAGGTGGTTTTTGTAGCGGTGCGGCGAATGCCGCCCGGTCGAAATCGAACGTTTTTTCACGTTGCTAGCGGACGGTTTGCACCGCGGGCGCTAACAACGTGAATTGCATTGCGCAACCGCAGTTGATCGCAATTTGGCTGATCGCAGTGTGGCGTTTGCCTACAGAGCTGCGGGCTTTTCAGCGGCGTATTTCGCGAACGCTTTCGCGGTCGACTCGGCATCAAAGTCACCTTGATACAGCACAACTCGGCAGCGAATCGCCATCGTTTGGCCATCCTTTAGCGTGATCCCTTCGGTTTTATCACCTCCATTGAAATGGTAGTGGCCGAACGGGTTCGCGGCAAACAAGCCGTAGGTGCGAACGTGCCAACTGCAGGGTGCGGCAAAACTCGACGGATGATAGAAGACAGACATGCCAACGGTTTTGTTGTCGACGGGGCCCGAGTAATTCACCCAATTCGATTTCTTGGCCCAGGCTTTGGAATCGGTGAGCCCTTCGGCATTGGTGATCTTGCCGCCAAGCTTCGAGTCGACCTTCATTGTGCCAGCCACACGGATGCCAAAGCTACCTTCTTTGGTGTCACCAAAGTTCACATCACCATCGGTCGCGCGTAGCACCACCTCGAAGTCGATGATCCGTTTGTCATCCTCGGTGTGAAAGGTGGTGCGGCGCGAATCCGATAACTGTCGTTTGCCTTCGGCATCATTCCAGTCGTTTTCGGTCGTGATCACGACCGCTTTGTTTTTTGCATCGACAGTGGCTTCGCCAGCGGTCTGGACAATCCGCCCCGTTCCTTCATGCGCGTCGTCGATCCAAAAGTCGATTCCGTTGACCTCGCCGTGGGTAAACCAAAGCGAACGGTGATGGTCATGGTCTAATTTTTCGCCTGCGGTTCCCGACTTCATGGGGAAGTCACGCGTCATGGATTGCCCACCCGGTCCGATCACGGGATACACAATCGGGAAACCGTTTTGATTTTCGATGTAGCCGGCAAAGAGTTTCCCGTTGTCGTAAACCTTCCAACCTTGAGGCGAATCCGTTTTCTTGACACTCATCCCGTCCGTCTTCAAAGGCGAATCGGCCCACAGCAATGTCATCGAAGTCGATGCAATTAGCACTGTGAAAAGTGATCGAATCAGAGATGTTTTGAGCAAATGCATGGAGGGTCCTAGAGAGCAAAGCAAGGAGGGGAATGGGGCGAGGGTAAACGGAGCAACGTCTGGGAAAAACGGATCAGGGTTGAGCGTCTTCTTCGTTGCTCGGAGAGGCTTCCGAGTCGACTTCGGGTTCGTCGGTAGCATCCGTCGTGTCAAAGTTTAATTGCAACTTCTCGACACCGATATCAACAATCATCAAATCTTGACCGGGAGGAAGTTTCGTTTGCGATTCTAATTCATTGGTATGGCTGGGCACATCTTTTCCGATCACCGAAGCAACTTCATGTCCGTCATCGACATCAAACGCCATTAAATCCAACGTTCGCGTACGGACTCGCGGATTGGGGAAAATCGATCGACCGCGAGTCAGCAGTACCACGGGCGAAGCATCCGGTTGATGAATGGTGCATCCCCAAGGCTCTTCGAATTCCTTTTTCCACATCAATTTGCCGTCGTTTAACGAAATCGCAAACAATGCGTCGGTCGTTTCGTGATCGTTCCCCTGGCGAGTATGCAATTGAGAGGTCGGAGGGACATCATTTTGGTTGGGACGGCGCATCGGCAGCAAGAAACATTTGTCTTCGAGAACCATCGCGTGCAGCCCGATCAGATCAGGATAGGCAGGCAATTTCACACTGCTAACTTCGTTTGCCTCGATCAAATCCCAAATTACTGCGTTACCTTCGGTGTCCAGTAGCGAAAGGTAGCGTCCTCCGATCAAGCGACCGTACGAGGCAGGGATGTTTTCGTTGGTGCGGTTGGCTTCGTTGGCTCGCTTGTTGAGCTTGACTTTGTTTGTGAACGGATTGAACAAGCGGATTTCGTATTCACGCGAGGTGCCTGTCGGTTGATACGCCAGCACATGCTCGCCCACGGCGGACCAGATTTGCCCGTGTTCCCAAGCGACTTCTCGAAGTTTGGCACCATCATGCAGATTGAAGTAAACGATTCGTTTTTCGCTATCCGAGACCACAGCGATTTCATTTCCGTCACACAACACGCTGCCGCTGGCCGGGGCGTCCGAGTTACGCCACTGTGGTTCCGAAGTTAATAGATCAAGCGACATCAATTCGCCGCCTTGAAGGGCCAGCACGCGATCACCCAGGATCGGTCCCAAACTAAAGGTCGGCACCAAGTTGCGGGCGGTTGTGCCATTGAGCAAGTATTGAAAGACTTGGTCGCCAAATCGAGTCGGATTGCTGCGGCGTTTCAGTAGGGGTGAATCGTCACTGCTGAGGCTGTGACGCCACAGCACCGATTCGTTCGCTTGGGACTCCAGTCGATACAAATCAACAGCGACCAGTGCATTGGGGGTGACCACGATCATCACTCCGCCGGCGATCATCGCTTCGTTTTGCCCCATGTCACGCTGTCGATTTTCGAGATCCAACGGGATTTGACGCGGATAGCCGAGCGGATTCCGCAGCGCCAATGCAAACGCTCCTTCGCTGACCAATCGCCAGCCAAGAAACTGTTGGCCCGCCAGCACGGTCGTTTCGGATACTTGTTGGTTCAGCGCCATTGTCGCTCGCATGCGAGTCGGACGTGGTTCCCATTTGATCTTCGCGGTATCAGCCCATTTTCGTTTCTCGATCAGTGGCAAGGTGGCGTCTTTGATTTGATCGAGTAATTCAGTGTCGGGGCCATCCTCACGCTCTCGCAGCATCTCCAAGATCTGAAGAGCATCTTTTGCAAAACCGCTTAACGAATGAACCTTGGCGAGATGAAATAATCTCGGAGTCGGCAACGATTGCAATTGTTCGAGCGAGGCAAATCGGCTGCCCAATTGCAGGCTGTACGCCCGCAACCATTCTTGATCTTTTTCGAGTCGGCCAGAAAGCTCCTCGCGAATGGAATCGGTAGCAGTAATCGATCCGAATTGTTGCAATAGTTTCCACAACAAATTGCTCGGACTGTGTAGCTTTTCCGCGAACGAGTCGGCAAACAACTTGTCGACTTTTTCTCGTTCGCTCTCATCCATTTGGTTCGCTAATTCGGCAGAGCGAGCAGCAAGCCAAGCGTCGAGCGAGCATTGACGTGTTGGATCCGCAACAATGCGATTGGCGGCCCCATCGCTTGCTGGATCCATGGTCACGACATCGGACAACTTCAGCATGTACGTCGCGGCATCGACGTGCTGATTGTGTTGCAGCGCCGCTCGCACTCGCAATGCAAGAAGTTCCACTCGTTGTTCTGGTTGATAGATCAAACGATCAAG
>CAXBHV010000983.1:0-3564 GCA_963974855.1 uncultured Rhodopirellula sp.
GAGCGCGTTCAAGCGACCTACGACATGATGACCAAGGGAGCGGACAACACAGCCGAGTCTGCCGGTGAAGCGATCCAGCGTTACTACGATCATCCGATCGAATCGAGCCGCACCGGTGACGAATTTATTTCCGCCACCTCGATCCTGCACAATGGTAAACCGACGCTGGTGAAAGATGGCGATGCGGTCATTTTCTTTAACTATCGCGGTGACCGAACACGTGAAATCACCAAGGCGTTCACGTTTGATGACGATGCGTGGAAGAACATCGAAGGAGGCGGTTTCGATCGTGGCGATAAGATCGACAATCTGTACTTCGCCACCATGACCGCGTATCAAACCGGACTGCCTGTCAAAGTGATCTTTGAAAAGCGAGCCAAGATGCCGAACATTCTTGGTGAGTACATCTGTTCGCTTGGATTGAACCAGTTCCGTTGTGCGGAAACCGAAAAGTATCCTCACGTGACGTTCTTCTTTAACGATTACCGTGACGAGCCGTTTTCGCACGAAGATCGTGAAATGGCACCGTCCACTCGTACCGTATCCACGTACGATCAAGCTCCGGAAATGTCGGCGCACGAGATCACCGAAAAGGTGCTCAAAGAGATTGAATCGGGAGTCGCGGATTTGTTGATCGTCAACTATGCCAACGGCGACATGGTCGGACACACCGGAGTGTTGCAGGCGGCGATCAAGGCAGTCGAAACCGTGGACGAGTGTGTCGGGCAAGTCGTCGAAGCGACCTTGAAAAAAGGAGGCTCGTTAATCGTGACCGCCGATCATGGCAATTGCGAACAAATGATTGACCCTGAAACCGGTGGGCCTCATACGGCGCACACGACCTACGATGTGCCGCTGATCGTAGTCGAGCCGGGGCTCGAAGGGCGCAAGCTGAAGACCGATGGCCGCTTGGCCGACATCGCACCGACAGCACTGGAGCTGCTCGGTTTGCCAGTTCCGGCCGAAATGACGGGTGAACCGTTATTGAAGCTGTAAGCTTTGCCTGAACATCCAAAAGAAAACGCCGTTTGAAATTCAAACGGCGTTTTTTTGTTTAAGCTTGATTGGCGGTTTCGCCGTTATTCAAGCGATTCGGTTTCCTTGGAGCCACGTGTGCCTAGAGCACCCCATACACCGTACGGGCTTTTGGATCCGGCGCGGGCATAGCTTGTGCCCGTTCCGGTGCCAGTGGTTGATACCGAAGCTTTGGTTGAATCACCCGATTCGATCGAGTCGGTGATGAATTTAACCGCTCCATCAGCCATCAACACGTGACAGCCGCCTTGGTGGTGGCTGGCCGCCGAAAAGACGCCGGAAATACCACCCGCGGCACTGCCGGAATCGCGGCGACATGAGGGCGAATTAGGAGGCAGGATCGTGTTAAATCCGGTGTAACCAACGTGGCCTTCACCCCAGCGACGACCACGCGGATACAGCGTTCCGCCGGCGTAATGGCGAGGATCATCGGGGCTGATGTGAGCCCCTGTTTTGCAAAGGTTCGGGAATTTGTGATAGTCCACCGAGCCTTGGAATTGGTTGCCAATTATGAGCCGTTCGTCCAGGGTGACCGCCATCTCGCCCATCGCAATGGTGTTGCTGGTCCCATCCAAGATGTCACGAAAACGATACTGGTACATGCGAGCGAAACAGCCTCGCTTGGAACCTGGGTCGGCGGCACCGGTGTAGGTGTTGTTGAAACGGGTATGATGCTGCGGTGCTCCGCCAACAAATCGTCCCGCGTCGCCATAACAGAAGGCATAATTCGTTTGCGCCTGGCCGGCATGAACGGCCGGATCACTGGGGCAACGAAGCGTCGCCACTTGAGTTCGCAGAGGAGTGTAAACCTGACCGCTAATTGCGGCGTCGTTGGTTCCTGGCGTGGGTCCCATCGCCGGAAAACCGTCAGTTGGATTGCTGAAGCGTTCCCACAAAGCGGTTTGCTCGAGGAACGGCAACATTGCGATCAGTCCGCTGAGTCGTCGTTGGTTGTCTCCGGCAAGCGACGCGCTGCCGGTTGTATTTTCACCGGTTCCACCGCTTCCCATCGGAAACCTCTGGTACGCCGAATGATAATTATGCAGCGCAAGTCCCAATTGCTTTGTATTGTTGCTGCATTGCATACGCCGGGCCGCTTCTCGCGCGGCCTGGACCGCTGGTAACAACAAACCGACTAAGACTCCGATGATGGCGATCACCACCAGTAGCTCTACCAGCGTGAATCCGCGCATCCGCGAATTTAACTTGAACATCATAAAACACTCCAAAACAAAAATAAAAAATGCAACCTCATCGACGTGAGATTGCTACAGTTGAAAGATGCACTCAGCGCCCCGCCAAGGCACTAACACCTGAAGGGTCGGAGAAAGCTAGTCATCCCGAAGCATTGCGAGGCGAGGAAAGCCAGAAGTCTTGGCGACTTTTGCTATGCAATTACAGATTGAGAATGGAAGTCGCGTTTGCGATCAAACTTCGTCTGCAGGGACGTTCTTTGCGGGCTCGGCGGTCGGAGCCGCACTTTCTTCCTCTTGGTTGCTCGCTCCAGGAGGAAGGTCACCAAGGTCAGTGGTCCCCGAAGAGCTATCACAACCAGCGATCACGGTCGCGAAAAGAACAGTTGCCAGCAGCGAGAACAAACGAGTTTGCAGAGTTTTGGACATAGTTGAGGTGGGATATAACGGAGGGAAAAACAGGGAAATTCCGTGCGACACGTGAGGAACGCAGCATCGGAAATTTTGAATTTGTGTTGGCGGGCCAGTTTGAGCAGGCCAAATACTAGGTAGGGAAGGAGCCCAGTGCAAGCGTCCAGCGCCCATGGAAACGCCCCAAAAGCTCGCATTTGAATTGGACCAAGGCTATAGACATGCGTTTTATGGCTATAGAGTTGGATTTATTTTTCTCAGGCTTTTCTGCATCAATTTCGACTTTTGTGCTCGACCTCAATCGAACGGATTTGCGAATCTCACTCCAAGTGGTTTATGATGGTTGCGGAGCAATTGCGCCCCTACCATGATCATTAATGCCGCCTCGGCAGATCTTATTCCCCGCCTACCTGCCTTCCTTCGTTCACCGTCGTTTTTGGTTCTCTTTGAGTGGATCAAAAAACGGATGATTGCGAACGCGATTCTCGGAGTCTTCTTGATGCATTGGAAATCCGTTTTGCAAATTCCCGTTGCGCGGCTGTGGCTGATGCTGTGGGCGATTGGTGGATTGAGCACGGTTGCTGATGCGAAAGAGCTTTCAGAAACCGCTCGCTGGGATTTTGGCAGCGAGGAAACTTCGAATCTGCAGTCCCACGGCAGCGTGTACCGCGATCAATTGGGCCCTCGTCCGCCCCAGTACCCCGATTTTGATCCGTCCAATCTGTCGGTTCGATTTGACGGCAGTGGCTCTCGCTACTTCTTTCCTGATTCGGGGGATGAGAGCGAATTTGATTTTGACAATGGCGACGAGATCACCCTGGAAGCCTGTGTCAAAGTCGGTGCGATCAGCAGCAACCAAAATGTGTACGTGATCGGCAAAGGACGGACCAAGGCGAAAGGGTTTGCTCCGGACAACCAAAATTGG
>CAXBHV010000984.1:0-3564 GCA_963974855.1 uncultured Rhodopirellula sp.
GTAGATGTACGCCATGCGGTCGCCAACCCAGCCACCGCCGGCAAACAAGGTGTACTTGTCCTTGGCTTTTCCGACCAATGCCAAGTCGGCGTTATAAGGACGGGCACAGCCGTTCGGGCAACCGGTCATTCGCAGCGTGAATCGCTCTTTGTCCAGCCCAAGCTTGGCCAATGGCTGTTCGATCGAATCGATGATGCTAGGTAGACGTCGTTCGCTCTCGGTGATCGCCAATCCGCACGTTGGAAGCGCCACACAAGCGATCGACCAACGACGCACCATGCTGATGTCTTCGGTTAGCGGAGCGTTGTGCTTCTTGATCAAAGCGATCAATTTGTCTTTGTCACCTTCTTCGATATCGGTGAAGATGATGCTTTGGTTCGTGGTCATACGAAGTTCAGTTTTGAACTCGTGGCAAACCGCGTGGATCGTCGCTTTGAGTTGATGGTTTTCGTTGTCGTACAAACGACCGTTTTCGATGTTCAAGCCGTACGACCATTTGCCGTCGCCTTGTTCTTGCCAACCCATGTGGTCATCGACTTCGTGCACGTCATCTTCGGTGCAGTCTTGCAGTGATTCGCCGAAATATTCTTCGACCTTGGCTCGGAACTTTTCGATACCCCAGTCGGCGATCAAGTATTTCATCCTCGCGACTTTTCGGTCTTCGCGATTTCCGTGATCCCGTTGCACCTTGACCACCGCGACGGCAACGTCGACCGCTTACTCAGGGGTGCAGAACGCCATTCGCTTGGCGAGTGCCGGGAAAGTCTTTTTGGCCGATGGGGTCGTTCCCATGCCGCCGCCGACCAACACGTTGTATCCGATGACCTTGTCGTCTCGAATGACCGCCAGAAACCCGAGGTCCTGGGTGTAGATGTCGATGCAATTGTCATGAGGCAACGCAATGCCGATTTTAAATTTACGTGGCAAGTACGTGGGTCCGTAAAGCGGTTCGACGACTTCGCCGCTGCCGCCACCTTCGAGTGTCGACTCACCCGTTTCAGGATCGGTCACCCACAATTCGTGATAAGCGGGGGTTTGCGGTGCGAGGGCAACCACCAGTGCATCGGTCAGGATATGCAGGTCACGATAAACCGCGTTGTCACGTTTAGCGGGACAGCAAACGACGTTTCGGTTAACGTCGCCACAAGCGGCAAGTGTCGAAAGCTGGATCTCGTTGATGCGGTGAATCGCCTTGCGAAGATTGCCCTTAACCACTCCGTGAAGCTGTAGCGTTTGTCGCGTGGTGATCTTGAGCGTCGAATTGCCTAGTTCGTCACACAGATCCAATTGGGCAAGCATTTGGTCGCAGGTGATTCGGCCGCCGGGAATCCGGCAGCGAACCATCATCGAAAACTCTTTGCCGCCGCCGGTCTTCTTGGCGGTCATCCGCACGTCGCGGTCGTCTTGCTGGTAGGTGCCGTGGAATTTCAGCAGCTGTTGATTGTCTTTATTGAATTGATCCGTGTCCTCGGTCAACTCGACGTCGATCGTGCCTTTCAGGAAATTGCTTTCCTCTTTGATTGATTCGTTAGCGCTTAATTTTGGAGCGTCGGTAGACATCGAGACTCAAATCCTGTGAGATTTCGTTTTCGTAAATAGTTGGCACAATTCGTCGCACGTCGGCGTCGTGGTTGTACCCAGTGGGGTTCCGCAAAGGTATGCGGTTTACGAATACTATAACGACGAGACCGAAATGCCACTATGGCGATCAAAATGACTCTTTTTCCCGCGTGAGAAACTCAATGGCAGAAATACTCGATGGCAAGCGAATTGCCGCTGAAATCCGTTCCGAAGTAGCCCTGGATGTCGAGAAACTCAAGCAGGATCTAGGCCGCGACGTCGTTCCTTGTCTCGTTGCTGTCCTGGTGGGTGAGGACCCCGCCAGCCAGGTGTATGTCCGCAATAAGCAACGGGCCTGCGAAAAAGCGGGAATCGAGGGGCGAACGCACCGTTTGCCCGCCGACACCAGCCAAGCTCAATTGTTGGAACTCGTTGAGCAGCTGAACAAGGATGACACGGTTAACGGGATTTTGGTTCAGCTGCCGTTGCCAGCCGCTGGCAACGGCGGCGCCGGATTCGACGAGCGTGCAGTGCTCGATGCGGTTGATCCACTTAAAGACGTTGACGCGTTTTCACCGGTGAACGTCGGTCTTTTGATGCAGGGGCGGCCGCGTTTTTTGCCTTGCACCCCGCATGGCATCGTGCAATTACTGCATCGCTGCAACATCTCCGTGGCCGGAAAACATGTCGTCGTCGTCGGACGCAGCGATATTGTTGGCAAGCCCATGGCAATGATGTTGGCCCAGCGTGACGGAAGCTGCGGCCGCGAAGTCGCCAATGCCACGGTCACGATCGCTCACAGCCGAACCGCGAATCTAGCCGAAGTTTGCCAGTCCGCCGACTGTCTGATCGCCGCCGTGGGTGTTCCAGAGATGATCAAGGGCGATATGATCAAACCCGGTGCCGTGGTGATCGATGTCGGAATCAACCGCGTCGGTGACAAGTTGGTCGGTGACGTCGCGTTCGCCGAAGCAGCCGAAGTCGCCTCGGCGATTACGCCTGTTCCCGGAGGCGTCGGCCCGCTGACGATCGCCATGCTGCTGCACAACACCGTCCTGGCGACGCGTCTGCAAAACGCATAAGACGACGTTACTCGATCGCTGAAAATCGGTTCTCTAGGATGCGACTGCGGCAAAGTGTCCCCTTTGCCGTCAGCTCGCCAACGAGTGCACATAGCGGCGGCGAAAAATAATGCAGTTGATCTGGGACCTGCCACGAAGCGTCATTTGCAAGCACTTGGCGAACACCCTCATCGATTTCGTAGCGGTCCGCGTCTTGGTGAATATCAAGCCACAACTGTAGCGAATCAACACGGTAAATCAGCATTGAATGTCGGATGCCGGGCAGTAGGTTGATTCGTTGTTCGATCGAGGCTGGGAAAATTTTGTGACCGTTGGGCAGCACAATCACATCGTCGCTGCGACCCAAAATCCGATACTGTTTTGAACTTGCATCGACTTCCACAAGGTCGCCTGTTTGGCCAAGCTAGGAACAACGTTGGCGAGCGTCGGCTGGACATGTGACGCCATTTGTTTCCAGCCCGCGTAGCCGTAGGTTAGAACAAGGGTACAGCCACTTAACAGCCAAGTGCCAAGGTCACATGTTCGTGCGTAAGCGTGCGCCAGCGGCAGGCTGGTGAGCCGCACGTCGGTGGGCGATTGCGGAACCGCTCTGAGTTTAGCGTAGGCGTTTTTGACGAGTGTCTCGTGCGAGAGCATGACGCCTTTCGCAGTCCCGCTGGTTCCACTGGTCCAAAGAATCAGCGCAGTCGCTTTTCGCTCCGCGAAAATAGCGGAAGACGCAACTTTCGCGGAGCGAAAGGCGACCGAGGACTCTTCGCTAATCCAGTGACCGCCGACGCGGTCCCAGCATGCTCGTTGGTGTGCCGGGTTGGTCTGGCTGCTGATCGGAACATTGATCGCACCGACACGGGCGGCGGCGAGCGAGAGCACAACGTCGTCGATCGTATTACCGCTGGTGTAGCCGATTCGTTTTGGCAGCGAC
>CAXBHV010000985.1:0-3560 GCA_963974855.1 uncultured Rhodopirellula sp.
GACGAACCTTCGATATGCAATCGCCCCACACCGCCACTGAAAATGTCATCGATCCAATCGCACGCTTGCTCGATTTCGACGTCACGACCGATAATGGGGCTGTCTACCCAAAGCACGCAGGGCGATGCCGAGGATCCTAGTCGCGACAACTGTGCCGCGGTGGGACGGTCCCCTGGATCTCTTTGCAGCATTTCAGAGCAGGCTTCACGTAATACACTTGGTACATCCGATGACAAATCCCCTACTGCTTCGCTGATCATCGCTTCGTCAACACGCCGGTTGTCTTGCGAGCGTTCTAGCGACAAGTGCACATGTTCGACTGAACCATCCAAGACACGCAAAGCATCGAGCAGCACCAATCCCAAACTAAACACATCGCTGGCAGGAAGATAATACTGGTCCCACAAACTCTCGGGTGCAAAGAAGTGCGGAGGCCCAACCAAATAGTCGCGATATCCATTGGGGTCGCTGTCAAAATCGATTGTGCCAACAAGCCCATAGTCGATGACCCGACCGTGCCCCTTGGTGTCGATCATCAAATTCTGTGGCTTGATATCTCGATGTACCAGACCACGCGAATGCATCAAGGACAACGCAGATGCGTATTGCCGAATCAGGGCCAATAAGTATTTGTAGCCACCATCATCGTCTTGCTTGCAAACATCCCAAACGCCCAACGCAAACGTTTTACCTTTGACCTCTTCCATTGAAAACGCGATGTAATCGTCAAGGTAATGAATCCGGTCGAGATGGATTAGTCCTGGATGTCGCAGCGGAATCATGCGGCGAAAACCAAGTTTGTTACGAACCAAGTTTTCACATTTGGCGGGCAGCAAAAGTTTTAGCGCGCAATGTCGCCCCGAGACTTCATCTCTTGCGCGATAGACGTATCCACTGGATCCTTTGCCGAGCAGGTTCTGCAGCATGAACGGCCCTAATTGGTCGCCAGGCTTCCAGGGCGGCGGGATCCGGTCGCTCGGGGCGTCCGGCAGATGCGTTTCTCGCTCTTCCTGGTCACGTATCTTGGTGTCGGAAGAAGGATCACTGGGGAAAAACTCGTCGTTGTCACGTAGCCTTGCCATTGAATCTTGCTGCCCCGTAAAGCTCGGATTTCGCCTCTGATAAACTCATGCTGATAAGCGAAGAGTATAAATCATCCGTCGCGAAAGAGCAGGTCAAAAAACACGAACAACCTGAGGTTCGACGCATTGTGTTGTCAAAAAAAAAAGCCAGCAAAACGAGCGAGCCCCCTCTGTCTGATCGAAACGTCCCCCACGAAGCGTGAGCGGTAGCGTCACATGTTCGACTTAAAGAAGAACGCTAATGGTATTCGATCAATTAAACGCATCGAATTTTACGTTCTTCTAGCGGGGCGCTATCACGACATTTGATTTCCGAGAGTCGTTGAGCGAATGTCGCCTTCGGCAATCCGAATCACCCGAGATTGCAGTACGTCATGCGGCAGCGGGAATGGCAATCGACCGTACGATGCGAACAGCATCGTCGTGCCGCAGGTTTATCACCAAGGGAGGGGTGCTGCGTTGCACGTTGTCCCACATTTCGATTGTTGGACGATCAAAAGTTGCTCCGCCGGCACGTATAACGCGCCCCACTTTTTCGTTGTTCAATTCGACGAAGCTGCCCAAGGGGTAAAGCGAAGTCAACTCGAGCATCGCCCTGATTACCGGGGCATCGAACTTGCCCTGCTTCATCTCGGTGAGCAATTGGACCATGGCGTGATAACCTTGGATCGCCATCCGGTGAGGGCGAGTCGAGACCATTCCGATAAATGCGTCGGCCACACTGGCTATTTTTGCCAAGGGGTGGATTTGATTGCTTGTGCTTCCACGGGGATAGCCGCTGCCATCACCACGTTCGTGAATTTGGTAGGCGACCATCTTCGAGCCGATAGCCACTTGTTCACCAAATCGGCCAATCAATTCGACACCGCGGACGGGATGGTCGGATAAGCGTTTGAGCATTCCATCACTGAGTGGATGCTTTGAACTGAACATTCCCGTCCCAATCGCTTTCATACCAATATCATGAACCAAACATCCTATGCCCAGTTCGATCAGCGTTGCTTCATCCAGCCCCATTTGCGAACCGATCGACATTGCCAACGAAGCAAGATGGACTCCGTGACGCGTCGGGTATTCGGTTTCGAACGGCGAGCATGCCATACAGACCATCGCATCAATATCTTCGGTCAATCGCCGCAAAATATCGTTGCACAACTGATGCAGCGGTCCCACACTCCCCTCTTTGGTGGCAAGCGTTTCTTCGAATACCTCGCTAATCAAATCAATCGAATCGTTTGTCTCCGTAGCCCATTGGTGAGTCATGCTCGACTCATAGGAACAGTTTTCTGGCTTGCGGGTGCGTGATGCAAATGGCAACACATCTTCGACGACCGGTTCAGATGGATCGTCCATATGCTTGTCCAACAGCAATGTCTGATCGTTAACCGTGCTGGATCGGACATAAGCCGGAGCCGGAGGCACTTTCTTCGCCCGGCCTTGTGGTGTGAACGCATTCAGAATTGCGATGTCTTTTTCGCTTAATAGCAAGCTTTTTACACCGCGCTGGTGCAGCCGAGCAATCAAGTCGGCAGTGATTTCCATTCCCTCGCCCAACAGGCGAAGACGCTGGTTTTCGGGATCGGGGATGACCGAACTCAGCCTGACACCGGCTACCAATAGATTGGCAGAGACTTTGCGATATTTACTCATGATATGACTTGATAGAGGGCAAAAAATCGCAACCTTGGACTCATTCCTTTTCTCGTTGACTCGTCGTGGCAGATTCGCACAGTGGGATCCAAGCAAAACATGGGGCTGAACTCAAGTGAGTTTGCAGTAAAACGAATCCAATTCGCGGTTGGGACTCTGGGCCTGGGAAAACGATCCCCTGCAGTACCATCTAGCCGCCCCCCATGGCTAGTGCGGATTTGCATCGACAAGAATTTCAGACTTTTACACTTCCGTTACATAGGTTGACACGCTCTGAGACAGAAAGGGTCTTGCAACTTTGTAGAATCCTCTCACCCAGACAACTTCGTGAGATGTCTGAAGTACATCTAGGACTTTTAACGACAGGATCACAGCTCATGGCCTCGGTCATCCCTCCTACCAAAAAACAAACTCGCCGACAACGTAAATCGTTGGACGGAGTTCAACGCAATACCCATAACGAATCACATCGCGACCAGAATTCGCCTCACGTCAGTAACGACAAAATCGGCAAATTGCCTGCAAACGCTCATCCGACCGCGTCCGAACGCCGTCACGTTAACAACCTCAGCTATTGGGCGATTGGATGGTTGACGATTGCACACTTGGTCGTGCTTGCGGCACCGTTCTATTTTTCGTGGACCGGATTGGCCGTCATGGTCGTGCTGCACTGGATGACGGGCAGCTTGGGGATTTGCCTCGGTTATCACCGACTATTGACCCACACCGGCATGAAGACCTACTCGTGGGTTCGTTATACGTTTGCCACCATCGGAACATTGGCTGGCGAAGGTTCGGCACTGGATTGGGTTGCCGACCACCGCAAAC
>CAXBHV010000986.1:0-3558 GCA_963974855.1 uncultured Rhodopirellula sp.
GGACGAGGTCTTTTAAATAGCATCATGAATCCTAATCGTTCATCGCCATATCGTCCCCCAGTTGTAGCTCCACTGCTACGTTCGGCTCGCATTCGCGTCCCCGAAAAGGAGTCGTTATCCACGACAGGACTGGCGATGTCGATGATTGCACTACTTGGGCCACCGATGGTCTGTGAACTGGTAATATCGAGAACTGTCGACGTCCAATGGGGCTCGGTCTTCTTTCCGGTAACTACCTTGTTTGCTGGTTTGCTAACATCGATCTTTTCGTTTTCCGTCTCGATGGTTGCGTTTGTGAAGCACCGTAGCTGGAAGTCAGCGTTTGGAATTGTCGCAGCCATTCTGGCGATTCCAGTGACGCTGCTATCGGCCTGGCTTCTAGCGATGTTTGTATCGGCACACAATCCGGTTTAGAGATGCCAAACAATCAACCCCCTCACATACTTGGACAAGCACCGATCCGGGTGTCGGCACCATGGGTGTGACGGAAATACTTGCGACCACGACCGTAATCATTCACATCGCCGTGATCGCTTTGGATGTTGGCGGATCGATTGCCGTCGTTACCAGCCGTTTCGATGTAACTCGGTTGCGGTTGTGGCAACGACTTTATTTGAGGATCGTGTTTGCCAAGAGCCTTTCGTTGCTCATGTTTGACTCCTGCCCACTCACGAGTGTTGAAAACTGGCTTCGGCGTTATGGCCATACCGACACCTCCTACGGCGACTCATTCGTCTCCCACTATCTGCCAGAACTATCGAATAAAGTGGATTTGGTGATGACTTGATTTTTGATGCTGGCAGGGCTCGTTGCTGTGCTTCGATTTGGTCGCCAACAAATGGCCAATGAGCGATGAATTTGAGCGAAGTAGATTCAACAGCATCTCGGCTGCCACAGCAGTGGATAATTTTGTAGCCAAGCATTGCGTAATAAGACTTTTAGTTTGATCGGTTTAAAAATGATTTCGCAAGTCTTCCTTCCTGGAAAAGTTATTACGTTCTTTATCATCGTGGCTGTGGTCAGTGTGACTGTTCTTGCGGTGATTGGGTTTTCGGTTCGGAAGGTTTCTAAACGGATGGGGCTTGCCAATTCGACGTCCGGCTGTCTCGCCATTCTTGTGCCGATACTTCTCGTCATCCTCGTGGTCTGGGGCTTATTTCATCAGTCACAACCAGTTGAACAATACCAACCTGATGACATGCCACAATATGAACAGGAAATGCAACAAGAAATAGAAATGCAGCAAATGAAACTGCGGGAGAATTGAATCATGCGTTTTGCAATGCCTTGTTTGCACGCAAGATGGCTTGATTACCGACAGGCCATCGGTTTGGATGGCTTCGCGTCTCGGATATCGCTTCCGGACTTACAACTAGCGTTGCGTGGCTTAGCGAAGACGAGCTGGCACACGGAGATACCGAACAGAATATCTTCACCTGTAACGCCCGCGAGGTCGGATCCATTCAGAGCATTGCGATGCGAAATTTACTGTGCAGCAAGCGGTACATCGAAGGTGACGCTGAATCCCCCACGGTCTACCTTGATTTCTGCTGTTCCTTTGTTGCTCGCGGAGTTGATTAAGTTCATCAAGTGCGCACTAGATCGTGGTGATTGACGATCAACCGTCTGAATCACGTCACCCACTTGAATTCCAACTCGAGATGCGGGGCTATTTGCGTGGACATGGCTAATCCGCATCGATTGATCGGTCGCAGAAACTCGAACACCAAGAATCCAATCATGCTGCGTTGCTGCCTGACGAGCATCGGATTCGGGAACCGATGTGCGAATACGGTTTGGGCTGGATTGCGTACGAAGTGACGGTGACACAGTGGGCTGTGGCGTTACGACACTCGGGTTGCTCGACGCGCGGTTCGAGGTCGAATGATTGGAACGAAATCCTGCTTGCATTCCTATTCTATGAGCGGCATTGTAATCGGGATTATCCATTTGCAGACCGATCAATACGCCGTCCTTGGCGGGATCACTGGGTTGATGAACCAACAAATCGACTTGCGCTCGCAGCGTGGTCCGATCGAGATCAAACCGCAGATCAAGACGGCGGATCCAGTCAAGAAATGGAAATTTCCAGGACTCGGGTGCTTTCGTAAGCGAATATAGACTCGTTTCCGACCACGAGGTGCTTACCCAGTGCGGGTGCTCGCCAATCTTTTCCAGCGTGTACTCACCTCCGAGTGGACAGTGAATGCGGGCACCTAACAATCCTTCGAGAGCGTCTCGCGATTCCTCTGTTGGCAGTTGTAACCAACCAGCAAAATCGTTCAAGAATCGCGAATTTTCTCCGGATACTTTTCGTGATGCATGATAGGTGTAGGCTTGAATGTACGGTTCTACCTTTGACCCGCTGAGCGATCCCATCTGCAATCGGACTTGGGTAGGCTTGTTAATCCACTCTTGGGTAAGCCGGTCAGGTGTATCGTGTTGTATGTTTACGTTGGTCGATGCGACCATCCAACCGTTACGATTGGTGACGTTGTTCCTGTATTTTGCGACCGCTTGAAGTTTTGGTGGCATGTTCCCGATAGCCCTACCCAATCCAAAAAACATGTATCCCAAGATTGGCAATTGGCGAAGTGGCGTCACGGCTGTGGGGTCAACGGGGGCTATCTGGGCGGGTTGCGGTTGTTCCATTATCGATGCAAGCAGTCGCAGCACGTCCGTACTCGGTGGGGAGATCGCCGCATAGGAGCGGCTTTTGGCGTAGCTCGTGCTTTCGTGTTGGTCAACCATTTCAATTCGGCCATCGCTGAAGTTGAAGGCGACCTCGTCGTCACGCAGGCCCAAATACAATCGATGCGACTGCTGGCCGGGATTAAGTCGGATCGTGGTGTCAACACTCAGCAGGTCACCATCAACGTGGCCGACTCGACGATTGTCTGCCGCCGCTAAATGCCGCTGAAGAAAGGAATATTTCCTTGCGGCATAGGGCGTGATGATGATATCCATGCGGATACGCTGTAAATCGTTGGTGGCGGCTCCATCGCGTGCGAACACGACCGTGACCGGATCGACCTGTTTCCATTCGGCCCTGTATTTACTTATGAATGCAGCATAGGAGTGGACTTCACTTGGGGTTGCCTTTTGAACCGGAACGTCTGGCACAGGTAGGAAAACACCGGGCGATCCGCGTAGCGAATCCGTAATCTGTCCGTTGTCGAGCAGCGGATAACTGTCATCGGGGCGACGCCCAAAGTCGGTCGGCAAAAAATGTGAATTGACAAGGTCATCCATTGTTTCCGCATTCAGACGCTCGGCCTTTGCAACCATTCGAGCCAATTGGAATTGTCTCAGTTCTTGCAGGGCCTGCTTGCGACGTGTCACTTCGATGCGGTATTGGGGGCTAACCAGATTTTGAAAAAAAGGATCTGAAAGGTACAAAAATGCGAGCGTTTGTTTTTGCGTTCGAGTCTGGCTGCGAGCGTAGCGAAACTCCGGCAACGAGCCCAAGGAATGATCGCCACTGCCCGCATCGTAAAACCGTTCGAGCAAGTAGCGAGAGTTCGTGACCAGATGGTAGTCGCCATCGATTGCATAAAA
>CAXBHV010000987.1:0-3556 GCA_963974855.1 uncultured Rhodopirellula sp.
CGGAAACGATTGCCGAGATTGACCATCATATATTGCGAGCGGTCCACGCGGTTCGTAGCACATCCAACACGGCATCAAACGGAGCGGATACCGATTCGCTGCAAGCTCAAATCGCTGACGATTTGCAGTCTCTTGGAGTTGTGGGACGTTGGTTCAGCAAACCGTTGATGGGCAAACTACAAGCGTCGATTCGCCAATGGGCTGAGTCCCAAGACAAAAGCCACAACGATGATGCGACGGCGCAAGGTCTAGAGATGCTAAGCGATCGTGTCGAGCGATTGATGATCGACCAGAACATCGAGCGAATCAACACCGTCGGCCTCACGTTTGACGGCCAGATCATGAACGCGGTCGAAGCTGTCCAAACGGGATCACACCCTGGCGGCACGGTTATCGAACAACTTGCCCCAGCCTACCGCTGGCGTGGCCAACTGATTAAATACGCACAAGTTCGAATCACAAGATAACTCACTTCGCCCCATAAAAAAGGAATGACCACGCGATGAACGAAGCCAATCGCAGTGAGATCGACGCCGGCCCCATCGTCGGGATTGACTTGGGAACCACCAACAGCGTGGTTGCTGCAGTCGTCGATGGTCGCGTTCAAGTGCTGGTTGAAAACGGTGAGTCGCTACTTCCGTCCGTCGTCGGGCTCGATACCGAAGGCAAACTGATCACCGGCGTCGTGGCGCGTAACCAGCAAGTCGCGTTTCCTGATCGCACGATCGTTTCGGTCAAACGCGAAATGGGCACGATGACGAAACTTTCGCTTGGTGACCAACAATTCACGCCGCCTGAGATCAGCGCGATGATCCTACGTCGGTTGCGTGAGCGAGCAAGTTCAATTCTCGGTCAACCCGTCTCGCGTGCCGTGATCACTGTCCCGGCTTTCTTTGACGACAACCAGCGTCAAGCCACACGCGAAGCGGGCGAGTTGGCAGGTTTGACTGTTGAGCGAATCATCAATGAACCCACCGCCGCTGCGCTCGTGTATCACGCTGGCACTGCCGATCAAATGCACTTAGTCGTTTACGACTTTGGCGGTGGGACCTTCGACGTTTCGATTGTGCGAATGGAAGCCGACGTTGTCGAAGTGCTCAGCAGCAAGGGCGATACGCGTCTTGGTGGCGACGACCTCGATGCGTTACTGATGAAGCATGTGGCCGATGAGTTCGAAGATCAACACGGCATCGACCTTCGCAAGTCGGCTTCGACACGCTGGCGGTTGCTGCAAGCGTGCGAACGTGCCAAGTGTCAATTATCTACCGAGCAAACCGTTCGTTTACGTGAGGAGTTCATCACTGAAAAAGATGGGCATCCGCTCAACTTGGATATCTCCGTCACGCGTGATGAGTATGACGGTCTGATTCGCCCGCTCGTCGATCGCACGATCGAATGTGTGGATGAAGCACTCCGTGATGCGAAGCTGAACATCAATCAAATCGACGATTTGGTACTGGTCGGTGGATCGACGCGAACACCGCTGGTAATCGACCGGTTGCGCGAAGAATTTTTGCGGGAGCCGAGCCGTGCGGTTGACCCCGACTTGGCGGTGGCCCTCGGCGCTGCGACCCAGGCGGCGATGTTCAACGGACTCGCGGTGGGGCCTGTTCTCGTTGACGTGACAGCACACACTCTGGGAATCGAAGTGCTCGACCACTACGACTTCATGGGTAAACACCTCGTTTTCTCACCCATCATTCACCGCGGTACGCCGCTTCCTGCGAGGTTCGAGGAAGCCTATCGGGCCGTTCACGAAGACCAAACATTAGCTGAGATCCATGTACTGCAAGGCGAGCACGAGGAGATCAATCGCAACCAATCGATCGGCAAATTTAGCCTTGATTTGGACGGTGCGTCGGGAGACCGTGCCAAGGTACTGGTGCGATTCGAACTGACGCTCGATGGCACATTAAAAGTGACCGCGACACAACCGGCGACGGGTAAGAGCAACGAACTCAAAGTCAAAAATGCAATGAGCCGCTTTCGCGAGAAAGGACGCGATCAAGCCGTTATTCGTCTCAACGAAATGTTCGCAGGCTCCGACGAGATCGACAATGCACTTGAGGTCCAGGCAGAAACGATCAATGCGGATGTTTCCGCGACGTTCGATAGGCCTGAGGACGGTATTAAGCCGTCAAAAATGTCCAATGCAAAACATCAAAAAGCCGCCCAGTTGCTTGCGAATGCTCAAAATATGTTGCAAAAAATCGATGGCGATGACGCCGAAGAAATCCGTGAGTTGAGCGAGAAGCTCGAAGCGGCATTAGCGAGCGGCGAGCAAGAAACAATTAACGAAATCTGTGAAGAACTTGACGACGTGTTGTTTTATGTCCAGTAAGCCCCTCAGCGACCAAGCCAATAGCAAACCTGGTTTTCAGTGCCCCGCGTGTCGCGCAAAGCAACCGTTGCAAAACAGATGTCGACGCTGCGACGCCGACTTGCAGTTGCTTGCCTCAGCCAATCGCCGCGTCGCTTGGCTAATAAAGCACCGTCAATCCGCAGTTGCAGTAGGCGATTGGCAACGAGCACAGAAGCACGAAAGCGAACTGCTTTTGCTACAACCGCGATGGCATGACACGGAGAATCAATAGTGATCGTTTGGACTCGTGCTACCCATTACTTCATCCTGATTGCAGTCGCTCTACAAGTGAGCACCTGCACGACTGCAACCGCTCAGTCCGGTCCGATCGCCGATCGCATCGAAATGGTTGGCAATCGCAGTTTTTCCAAACACAAGTTGCTAGCGGAACTCAATGCTCAACCCGAATTCCTTATCGCCAGTCACGCTTACGGCGACTCATCCAAATTGGCGGGCGTGATCGAAACTCTGCTCGTCAAAGGATATCGCAACGAAGGATTTGATAAAGTCATCGTGAAATGCGAGGCGGTAACGTTCGATGACGATTCCTCGCCATCGCGATGGGAGATCACGATCAATGAGGGCATGCAAATTCGTTGTGGTCAGGTTCGCATCCTGGCCGCGAAGCAGATCGACGCTCAAGCCCTGGTGCAACGTTTGACGGAGCCTTACGCCGAAAGCACCGCATTCCCAAACTTTGTTGAGATCAACGGAATCGTGGCCACGCACTGGGTGAATGAAGAAGGAAAAGAATCGAAGTTGAAGGATCCTGTTTGGGAGATCGGTAAGGAAGTCCCATTTGATTCCGAACTTCGGTTACGCAAACAGGTGATCCAAGCCATCGCAGACCTCGGGTTTTCGCATTCCGACGTCCTGGTCCGCTTCGACGTGGACCGCGACCAGCAGACAACGGCTCTCACCGTCGAAATCCTTGACGAAGGAGTGGCCGACCGAGTCAGTGAGATAGAAATCCATGGCAATTCGATCAACACGAACGCGCAGATCCTCGAGTATTTGAGTGTGGCGATCGGTGACGCGATTGACCGTGACAAATTGCAACAATTGACAAAACGACTGTGGGACAGTGGCCGCTTCAAAAAGCACCGCTTTCGCTTTGACAAACAAACCCAAACGCTTTCGTTGGAGGCGGAAGAGTGCAGCGGGCTGCCGCCGATCGATGAACCGATCAACGAT
>CAXBHV010000988.1:0-3553 GCA_963974855.1 uncultured Rhodopirellula sp.
GCCGACCCATCGATTATTGCCCCCTTTGTCGATGCCGTGACGTTAACGGTCCAAGTGAAAAAGAATGGCCGTCGCTCAGTAGAGCGTGCTTCACAGATCCTAACGGATGTCGGAATCAAACCCGCCGCCGTGATCGTTAACAGTGCGACGTCAGCAGGTAACGGCAAAGGCTATTACGGATACAGCTCGCCATACAGCCGCGAAACCTATGGTTACGTCGGATACTACCACGATGCTTATGCGGCAAAACCTCAAGATGAGGTCCCTGCCTAGTCGCGAAGGAACGCAATTCTATTGGATAGTCAAAGAACAAGAGTTCACGGATGTCTCGACCTAAATGTTCCTAAATGGGAGAGGAATTGTCCCTGCCCATTAACACAAACATTGCATTGAAATTTCAACGATCGCTTGAACTGTTTGCACTCCTTAACGCTTCAGAATTAAACCGTCATGGCTCTTGTCAATTCCCATCCAAACGAACTTCAATCGTCGCCGCTAGGGGTCTGTGTCGGTTTCGGGAATCCTGAAATCAGCGAGATCGTTGCAACGCACACTGCGCAACGTCCAAGTCGCTTGCTAAGTGCATCCTACACAACACAGGCAATGTTCACTGGCATACCGTTGCTGCTTGCCGACATGTCGATTGCAGCGATCGGGTTGCTCGTAACCGCGTTGGGTGTAGATCGGTTCCTTGGCGAACCTCTGCATCCGGGGATCTGGAACCAATTGCCTGCGTTGTTGTTGCTGCAGTCGATGTTGATCGCAATTCATCAACTTTACCCCGGCACCTCGGTGAGCCAGGTATTTGAATTGCGGGGACTTGTACGGTCTGTTTTTATCAGTTTTGCGTTTCTCGCTGCGATGAATGCGTTACTAGGCGATTTGCCACGGCGAGAGTTTGTTACCTTTGTGATCGCCTCGTTGCTAATCGCGTTTACGCTGCCATTGTTTCGTACCATGGTGCGAAATAGGTTAGCCAATACTCGTTGGTGGGGAATTCGCGCGTTATTAGTCGGCGATCCCCACACCGCAAAATCGGCCTGTGTCCATTCACGAGCCTCACGTCGTTGTGGCTACATTCCGGTCGGATACGCTTGTGATCCCGGACTTTACTGGTGCGACTCAAGCGTTGACCCTCACTATCTCGGAGAACAAGCCGACGTGGTGGAAATCGCTCGCGATTGCCATACACCCGTCGTGATTTTGACTCCAGATCAATCGTCAGAGATTGCCAACCGATTGGTTTTCCAAATTCCATCGGTCATCGATTTGGGTTGCACGTCGTCTCCGTT
Organism: uncultured Rhodopirellula sp.; assembly: GCA_963974855.1. Classification (GTDB taxonomy): domain Bacteria; phylum Planctomycetota; class Planctomycetia; order Pirellulales; family Pirellulaceae; genus Novipirellula. Next base: position 1,293 of record CAXBHV010000988.1, read on the forward strand.
TTTCGACAAAAACGCGATGAACCGATCTGAGCACATTGCCAATCAACACAGTTTGCCGATGCTTCGGTTTTCGCCGCGTGTTTGCAAGCGGACGGTTGACTTGATGATTTGCATTCCTGCGTTGCTGCTACTTTCCCCATTATTTTTGGCTATTGGACTGTGCATCAAAATTATTTCACCGGGCCCAGTATTTTACGGTGACATTCGTGTCGGCCAGCATGGGAAACGATTTCGCATGTGGAAATTTCGCACAATGGTCACCAATGCAAACCAAGTAATCGAAGACTATTTGTCTGCAAACCCAGAATTGCGAGCGGAATGGGAGAGCGATCGAAAGCTAAAGCATGACCCACGCATCGTACCGCGGATTGGTCGATTGATGCGAAAGTGGAGTATCGACGAGTTCCCACAACTTTGGAATGTGGTTGTTGGTGAAATGAGTCTTGTGGGACCACGCCCCGTTCCCGAACCTGAAATTGTCAAATATCGCGAACGCTATTACGAGTACACCCACATGTGGCCTGGCATTACGGGACTTTGGCAAGTCAGTGGCCGGAACAATACCACGTTTGAACGTCGAGTTGACTTGGTCTACTACTATGCCAAAAACTGGTCACCATGGCTCGATCTATGGATCCTGACAAAAACGCCCAGTGCCGTTGTCTCGAATGAAGGAGCGTACTAGGTGCAACGAGTCACGTAATGGTTTTTCGAGAACTGTTACCAAACTCTAGCAACCGTGTGCAAGGACGCCATCGTGGATTACAGCGTAGTCATTCCTGCCTTCAATCGGCAGCATACGATCGCCGCATCGATTGAGTCGGTGTTGTCTCAGACAGCACCACCGATCGAGGTTATTTTGGTTGATGATGGATCAACCGATGCAACCGTATCCGTTGCTCGCGACGTCGATCCGTCAATCCAAGTTCTTTCCACCGAGGGGCGACGGGGGGCATGTTTTGCCCGAAACCTCGGAGCCGCGCACGCCAAGACCGGATGGATCGCTTTTCAAGATAGCGATGACGTGTGGATGCCAACCAAACAGCAGAAGTTCTGTGATGTCATACGTACTTTTGACGTGACCGCAGCGTTTGGGGCTTTCTTCGCAGTTTCGGACAATCGCCGTGCTGTGGCAGGATTGCCATTAGATCCTCGAGATCGAGTCGCAGATTGTGTGCTATCGCTCAATTCAACTCGAGGGTTGTTACAGCAAAACTGTGTCAGCACCCAGACGCTCATGCTGACAAAGCAGCGGTTGGATCAAGCAGGCGGATTCAATCCAAAATTACGTCGTTTTCAAGATTGGGATCTTGCTATCAGGCTCGTAGATCAAGGGTCGCTGGCGTTTGTGCATGAACCGCTTGTTGTCGTTCAGCAGCAAGAAAACAGCCTTTCTCGCAATTTTGAAGCTGGCTTAGAAAGTCGCTATCATTTCCTGTCTGCTTACGCCGAACGCTATCAGCGTGATCCGGATTCAACTGCCGCAATGTTACAAGACATCGCACTTCGTGAATTGGCAAGCATGAAACCTCACCGTGCAGCGATTGCGGCATTGCGTTCATTGGGCAACAGGATTCGGTCATGGAAGGGAGCTAGCAAGTCATGAGCAGTCTTGTGAGTCGAAAGCATGTTTTCATGCATCCAGTTTTGATTTCGCTTCTAGCGTGGGCGGGATGTTACCTCGCTTACATCATGGGTTTGTCGAGTCGCCTTTGGATTCCAATCGGACAGTTGTTACCGGTGGGAACCGCGATCGCGAGCGGAATGCTTTGTGGTTGGGCGGCCTCTTTCTTGGTTCCCATTCGACGAGTCGATAAGTTTGAACTCACATCGCCGTCCAGCACATTACTTCATCGTGCATGGTTGCTGTTCGGATTCTTGAACGTGCTTTTGGTGCTTGAGTTCATTTACTGTGGCTATATCCCATTGCTTGCAATGGCACAGGGATCAGACGTAAGCCATTTCGCTTTTGGCATTCCCAGTGTGCACGGTTTTGTATTCGCAGGGTATCTGTTCTTTTCGTCGTGCGGCATGATTGCCTTCATGATCTATCGCAAACCCCATTACTTGATTCCGGTGGTTGCGGCAGTCGTCGTAGGGTTCCTTGTTGTGAGCCGAAAGATGTTCATGGTGTCATCGCTTCAGTCATTCATCTTGTTGATGTTATTGTCTCGACGACCGCTCCGCGCGGTGTTTGTAACTGTAGGTTTGGGGTGTCTTATTATTGTCTTGTTTGGTCTGGCGGGTGACCTTCGATCCGG
>CAXBHV010000989.1:0-3552 GCA_963974855.1 uncultured Rhodopirellula sp.
TCACTTTTTCGGGGGACTGGCGATCGATAGCGTGTCGGATAGGGTACCGCATTGGCGACCACTCCGACTTCGGCCAATTGTTGGGCCAGTGAGGTCGTGGTGGCGTGTAAGTGGATTTGATGCCGCGACATTTGCTGCAACGCGTCGTTGACTTGGTCGCCAAATTGCTGTCTTTGCGACAGCGGTGTTTGCGTGTCAAAGACTGCAAAGTGAAAGACAACATGAATCGTCAAACTGACGTCCTCAGGAAGCTGACTTAGCGCGTTGGCGAGCGCGAGCATGACAAAGTCGTCTGCAGTATTGATCAGCAGAGTGTCGTTGCCAGTGATGTCCCAGCGATTCAGCAAACTCAAAAAATCCTCGGACCAACGCTGCAGCATCACGTTAGGACGACGATCCAGGCGTGAAAGCGGGTCTCGCAAGTTTTGCCATGAGTTTTGAAGCTTCGTACCACCGATATTTCGGGCTTCAACATTGCGACGGACCTTCGAGCGACCGTCAACGCCAAGGGACCAATGCAGCATTCGCCGGGCACGAAAACCTCGCTCAACAGCGATTTCAGGGTCCACGGCGTCAAGTCCGTCAAACGACTGATGTGTCGCAAGGCGAGTTTGGTAGCCAAGCTCCGACGCGCCTTCCATCAACAACGTTGCTAATTCGAGAAAGTGACCGCCAATGGCCCGAATGTTGTCGTCGAATAGCAGCAAACGTGATTCGGAATCGGTCATAAACAATCAGGCGACGGCAATAATGAGTTGTGGTGGCAGTCAATTCGTTCCGCTTCCAACACGGACGGAACGTAAGGGGGGATGGCACGAGCACGCAGGATTTGCGGGCATTTCGTCTATCTTTCTCGTAAATATCAGGATCGTTTTGCGGCGTCCAGATTGAATCCAAAAGAAGGGGAGCAGAATTGCTTTAGAAACTGTGCCGATTATGCCGATTGTTCCTTCCAGGGCGGAGGAGCGACGTGCACGAGAATACGTGTGCGAACATCTTCCAAAAGTTGACTTGGCTGTTTGTTTTAAAGCAGAGCCACAAGGGATGGATCAAAACATGCGTATCACGAACTCTCGTATCGCGAGCACTGTCGCGATGTTGCTGCTGAGCGGAACAGCGTGGCAAACCGCCCATGCTCAACGAGCAGTGGTGCCGGGCACAGGAACCGAAATTGTCGGTGTCGCCGACGACTTTGAGGATCCTAATTGGAATTATGTTCCGAACGATCCGAAGAGCACCGAAGACATCGACGAGAACCAACGCAGCCCAATGGGCCGCAGTTCAAATGGACGTTGGTACGAGGGGATCAAACGCGGTCATCCCGATATTGTCCAGCGTGTTCGCACGCCATCGGGTGGTCTTCCCGGCAGCGAAGGCTCGTTATTAATGCGTTCTCGCTTTACCGGTATCCCCGGACAACCAAGCGGAAAGATGCATCAAGATGATTTTGTTGCGAACGTCCAATATCGCTTGAAGCGTCGCGTCGACGTCTCGGAAGTTCCCAGCGTGACAACGCGAGTCTTCTTGCCACCGGTGGCACAATGGGAAAACCGTAGCGGACCGCATTTCGGTTTTCGCCTGGCTCTGGAAACGACCGCAATGGTCGACAAAGAAAAAGGGATCGGAATTTTTAAACGAACCGTCGAAGAGATGGGCAACGAAGTCTATTGGCCTGGGATGTTCATCGAGTTCGAGAGCCAAGGGCAAGCCAATCGCGAGAATGACTACGCCTACTTGCGAATTCGTAGCAACCGTCGCGGCGGTGATTTCCGTGGCCCACAAATCACCACGACGGGTTGGTGGACCTTGGGCATGAGCGTGACTCCCGATGGCATGGTTCATTACTATGCATCCGAAGGTGTCGACGATCTTACCGAAGACGACTACATCACCAGCCAATTCCCATACGATTATCGTGCCGAACGTTTCCGAACCTTCTTCTACAACATCTGTAGTGCGGATGACGGACATCGTTGGAGCACATCGTTTATTGTCGACGATCCCAAGGTCTACTTGTTGCGACCGAAGCAGCAGATGGCATCGCGACCTTCGTCATCACGACGCTAGTGGTGTCTCAAGTCGCTATGCCCACTGGCTAAGTGCAATTCGTATCGCGGCGACGTTGGTCTGTCGCCGCAGCGAGCAAAGTTTGGTAAAACGGATCAACTCACCAACGTGATCCCTCCTAGCGAGACCGAACGATGCCAGCAGTTCTTGCCATTGCGGCCCACCCCGACGACATCGAATTTTTCATGGCCGGAGCGATGCTGCAACTTGCACGTCGCGGTTGGGAATTGCACTACGCAAACCTGTGCGATGGTTCACGTGGATCAACGACGATGGATCGCGCGACCTGCGCGGCAACGCGGCTGATAGAGGCTCGTGATGCTGCCAAAGTGATCGGTGCGACCTTTCACGATCCGATCTTCCCCGACATGGAAGCGGCCTACACCACCGAGAACTTGCGAAAGGTGGCCGCGATTGTCCGCAAGGCAAAGCCGACGATCGTGCTGACGCATTCGCCGATCGATTACATGGAAGACCACGAAACCTGCTGTCGTTTGGCCGTCAGTGCAGCGTTCGCCCATGGGATGCCAAATCTGGAGAGCGATCCTGAATTGCCAGTCTATATGGATCCCGTGACGGTCTATCACTCACAAACTCCGGGGCATCGCACGCCGCTGGGCGAGTGGATCACGCCGCACATGTATGTTGACGAGACGGATGTAATCGAGACGAAAGTCGAAGCACTCGCCTGTCACGCCAGCCAGAAACAGTGGCTCGATGAAAGCCAGGGAATGGATAGCTACTTGCAGGCGATGCGAGATCTCAGCCTGCAGATGGGACAAAAGAGCGGCAAATTCCAGTACGCCGAAGGTTGGCGGCGGCGCGAACACTGGGGATTTTGTGGTCCCGATGATGATCCGTTGCGTGACGCACTTGCGGACATCATCGTCGACACGCGTGGTTAGGAAAGTCAGATTGTCGCTGAGCGCTCCGCGATCAGAACGCTGGATCGCGGAGTGATCCACAACATTATCTGTCTCGACGCACCTTAGTTTTCACCCAGCACACGATAGACTTCGGTCGAATCGGTGATGCCCTGCTGGACCAACGATTCGGCTTGGCCGCGAAGGTCGACCCAACCTGCATCGATCGCATCGAGACGCATTTGTGCCGCCGATGCGCCCCGCTCGAGCGCGGCTGAGAATGCTTCGCCAACCGGATCGGACCCGTCCAGCAAGATACAATTGGCGATCGCAACACGGCCGTGATATCCGGTCCCCACACACGCTTCGCAGTTCACTTTTTTCTCGGGATGCCCTTGGCACTGACCGCACAGGCGTCGTAACAACCGCTGGGACAACACCGCGCGGACGCCACTTTGCAACGCGTACGTTGGCACTCCAAATTGGATCATGCGGCGAAGCGTTGCCGCGACATCGGTGGCATGCAGTGACGAGAATATCAGATGCCCGGTTAACGACGCCTGCATTGCAGCCTCGGCTGTTTCGGGATCGCGTATTTCGCTGACGAGCAGCACTTCGCTGT
>CAXBHV010000990.1:0-3547 GCA_963974855.1 uncultured Rhodopirellula sp.
CGACAACGAATTTGTCCTCGGCAAACACCCCATCATTGACCGCACTCGCCAATACCTCGCCTTTCAGTTCGATCTCCCCGGTGCCTCGATCGACAACGTCCGCGTCTGGAATGCCACTGCTCAGCGCGATGACTGGACCGAGACTCGCAAAAAGCTTGTGATCGCTCAGGCCAATCGTGAGCCTGTCAAACGTAACCCAGCCGAGCGATACAAACTCGAGTACATGAATCTCAAGTCCCGCCTCACTCTGAACGACCCGACCTACCGGGATCTCGTGGCCAAGCATGAAAAGCTCGAAGCCGCGCTACACGCGGACTACCCAGAAGCCTTCATCACCCACAAGCAACTCAGCAAACTCATCGCAAAGAAGAAACAGCACATCAAGGAGACCGCCCCCGATTTTAAGATCATGGAAACTCAGGTCCACAAAGCGAGTCACGCGGAAGACGATTACGTCCTCTCCACAAAGCCCGAACTTGCCCGTCTGAAAGAGGATGGAGTCAGCAGAAACCGGTTCCCGTCGGAACTCGGCCAGGTCCGCGCCGAACTCGAAGCCGCCGATGACACTCAACTCGCTGCCCTCGTCGCCGAAACGGCCCGTCGACAAGCCCAGCTCGAAGCCCGTTACCCCGAAGCCTTCCAAAGCGTGGATGCCGCCGTCGATACACGCAACGCCATCCGCAAATCATTGAACCACGATCCCGAGTTCCAAGCTCGCAATCGAGCAGTCGTTGACGCCGGCAAAGCGATCAAGGAGTACATCGACAAAGCCGCCCCGAATCTCGCAAAGCTCGAAGCCGAAGCAAAAGCTTACGAATCCAAATAGGATGGTCAGGATTTCAACCTGCCATTTTGCAACACAGCTAAAACAGGCAGAAAAAAGTTGCTCTACGATCGGTACCTGCTCATGAAACTTTTCACTTCGATTGCGATGCTACTGTTCGTGGCTACTGCGCAGGCACCTTTACAAACTTTGACGACTATTCGGTCCGCCTCTACCAGCAACAAGCACTAAACCGTTGCAAATCGATTCGTTTGACAGGTCACGGCCCAATTCAATCGACATGGGTGGCAATCCATCAACCGTAATCATTTGTCGTCAAGAATTGAACCCACAACAAGCGATGGGCCCTGGGATCCAGTGGTTTCTCAGTGTCGTATATCCTGCTGTCAGAGGGCGGCGCCAAGTCGCGTTTTCCCACACCTCCATCGTGAGAAAATGGCGTGAATGAGACACCAGATCCCTGTGAACCTGCTGGCATCCATCTGCAGGTCGACGCTCTGGCCCCTACTGGTCAACAAGCCCCAGTAGCAAACGATAGTGGGCATATAGTTCGTTCATACAACCATGGTAGAAAGTCCAAGCCAGCTGGGAGGTCTGCCACTAAAATCGACGAAGAGCCAAGTAGTAGTGAACGTTTGGGTCACGAATTACCATTAATCGGTGCGTTTGGAATGGGCATTTCGGCAGTCGCCAGCAACGTGTACGTCTGGGCGGCCCACCCCAATCGAAAGCGAATCGCGATGATTGCTGGATTCGCGAGCTTCGTTGGATGCGTTGCTGTCTTAGCGTTCTGGTATCTGCGTCTGATTCAATAAAGCCATTACGTCCGTCACCGTAGAATTGATTGGGCTACCGAAGTCTTACGAAAAAATCCTGAATAAATTTGACCAATCGCTTAAATTCGCGCGTCATCGCTGAGCCAAGAGGCTCGCTATATGGTGAGTAGGCTGTCGTTTCACTCATCCATATGGACTTGCGAACAATGAATTTCAGTAGTCGACTTTTCTGTGCCGTGTTGTTCGCCATTACGGTGATTCCGGTTCAAGCTGCCGATCATGTGTATGGAACGGTTTCGCCGTGGGGGCAAATGGTAGATCCTGATGGTGATTGTTCGTTCACTGTTAGTCGCGACGCTATCATGATTGGTTTTAGCGGAGCCATGCAGGGGCTGGACGCGGAGCAAGGCCGAATGAATGCTCCACGAATACTACGGTCAATGGAAGGCGATTTCGCCGTCGACGTGACCGTGGATGGAAACTTGTCGCTGCCAGACGACGAATCCGCGAGGGCGTATGTTAGCGGCGGACTGGTGCTGCTTCAGGATGATCGCAACTACATTCGCTTCGAGCGAGCCAGTTTCACTCGGGCGGGCGTGGTCAATCATTACGCCAACTTTGAGCAGCGCATCGACGCCAAGCGTACCCGGATGGGCCTATTTAAAGATTTTCCCCTGCCCAATGAGCAACCAGTCGATTTGCGTCTAGAAGTATCAGCCGGGACGGTTCGTGCACTGGTTCGTCTCACCGATCAATCGTGGCACGAGATGGGTACGGCGAAACTTGACGGTGAATCGACCTATTCTGTGGGCGTCTCGGGCGTGAATACGTCTGGAAAACCGGTAAACGTTGCGTTCCGAGGTATTAAGCATCAACAACCGTTGGTCGCCATCGAGGCCAAATCTAGTTCGAACTTGAATCTTTCTGCGCCGGCGAAAGTGGTAGCACTTCCAAACATAACGACCTCGGGGTTCAACAAGTTCATGGGCGAAATCATGAAGCTGCAACAACGGAGCAAAGACGTTGATTCAATGGACGCTCAGGCACGCCAACAGTGGATCGATGATGCCAAGAAAATTGTCAGAGAAGGGGACGGGCCAGCAGCCATGCGTTTCAGTCCGCTGTTGGTCGCTGGATTAAGCCGATCGTTTCAGGAAGCAGGTGATCATGACCTTGCCATTTCCGTTTTCGACCAGTTCATCGAAGTGTTCAATAATATGGAGGGCGACGATGCTGCTCGTGTTGCAAGGCAATTGAAAACGACTCGCGATCAAATCAAGGCAAAGCTGGAGATGATCGGAAAGCCATTGGAGATAGAAGGTGAAACTCTCTCCGGCGACGCGTTCGATTGGCAGAGTTACAAGGGCAAAGTCGTGTTAGTCGACTTTTGGGCTTCGTGGTGCGGCCCTTGCCGTCGTGAAATTCCCAACGTGCTGGAGCAGTACAGGAATTTCCACGACCAGGGTTTCGAAGTCGTGGGGATTTGTTTAGATACCGATCGTGACAAAGCAGAGAAGTACATTGCAGACGAGAAAATTCCATGGCTTTCCTTGTTTGCAAAAGACGCAGGCTGGAAACATCCGATGGCGACAAAGTACGGGGTCACCGCGATTCCGACAGCAATCTTGGTCGATCGAGATGGCAAGGTCGTTTCATTGTCGGCCCGGGGCGAAAAGTTGGGCGAACTTTTGACAGATCTGATCGGCCCCGTTGCCCAGTGATTTCCGCCGGCGAATCAAGTGCATCGCGACAACAATGGCTTGATGCGTTGCAAAAATTCGAACGGATTTTGCAAGACGACGCAAACCATCTATCGGCGAGGCACGGAGCAACTTTATCGGCTTATATGCTGCAGGATACCGACCGATACCTTACGCATGCAAAAGCGGCATATCAACTCGCCAAAGAATTGCCAACAGAGAACATTGGAGTCAGCGCTCGGCTAGTGGGTGCAGCCAGTCTCATGGCAGGGGCATTTGACGATTTT
>CAXBHV010000991.1:0-3546 GCA_963974855.1 uncultured Rhodopirellula sp.
GAAAACGAAAGTCTTGACGACTTCCGCTACGGGAAAACCCGTCACTTATTGTTCCAACGGTACTAAGCTACTGAGAATTAGCGTGCAACAAGGTAGGTTCCGGCGAAGCGGTCACTGAACAATCGGCGGCGACTTCGATAGATGACGACCGCGAGGCAAGCAATGATGACGACGCTTGCGGCCGAGAAACGTTGAACTGTTTCGATCGGCCATTCACCGAAACTCCGACCCGGCAGTGTCCACAGCAGAATAATCACGCAGACGGGGACGATTCCTGTCGCAAGCATCCGAATGAACACTCGCAGGCCTGAGGCTCGTTTGCCACTGCGGTTGACGAAGGTCAACCCGAACATTCGCACGATCACGCCGCCCCTAAATAATAGCCCGGTCAGAAGACTTGGTAACCAAACCATCTCGATCCAACAAAGCGTTGCCCAAAAGAGACCGCCATGGAGTCCAGTGAAGCTGTTTTCCAGACGAGGAAGTTCGCTATGCAATTCTCGGATTTCAGCAACCAGGGCCGCTGCCGCTTCGGCCTCGGATTCGCTTGGATCGGGCAATGCGGAAATCTCGTTTAGCGTTCTGCGGTATCGTGCACGCATGGTTTGCCCATAAACGGAAAACATAACCTGATCATCGTCCATGATTTCACTGTAGTTGGCTCTCACGTAGGTTTTCAATGCATTGACTCGCAAGGTGTTGTCACGCCGACCCGAATGGAACTCTTCGTCGATCAGAGTCAGGATCCCAGCGAGTTCGCGAGCCTCTGGCATTGATGCTTCCTGCTGCTGGTACACAAGCGTCATCATCACACTCGAGAGAATCGTGAAAATCGGCAGCATCAGGGTGGCCGCGAGCATGCCTGCCACTCGGTAAGGAACGCGAACCGAACGCTTCATTCGCAAAGTATCGGCCAGCTCTTTCGCCGATTCCAGCGACGGGGTGTGTTGCATGTCCTCGACTAGCTTTGCATCGGATAGCGACATTGCATGAGTGCCTTGATTGGTGGTGCGATAGCGATCGGCAAACAAAAGGCCGACGTCACGCAGAACACGAAGGCAACCCCGACTCTCGGTCTGTTTCGTTGCCTTTCCAATCGTAGGTGCATCGTTGAATTTCGCGTCGCTGCGTGGCTCACTGAGCACACCGAACGGTAACAATTTCAGCTGTCCGCCCTCGGTCACCCACACATTTTGGATCGAAAGTTCCTCGGGTAAATCCGCCACACTCGAACCGACAGACAACTCATCGGCCAATTGTCCTAGCACATCTTTCGCAACGTGCCAAACGAGCGTTTTCGCTTCGTCGCAAGTAACCTGCCAGCCTGAAAGTGCTTCGTACGCATCCCACGTTTTCTGCAGATCGACTTGTCCCCCTAGCCAGCGCAAGCGGCTGGTCCTCATCGCGTTTCGTTGAGCCGACGTTAGTGGCGATGCGTTAGATGAACGAACGTGCAACCACACTCGGCGAAGTAGGGTGGCATCGTAGCCAAGCAGCAGTTCACCCTGATCGGTGCTTCCAAGCGGTCGAAGAACGTGATAAGGACCGATCCTCTCGGTGCCCGACTTGGCATCGAACGCCTCATGAGCATCCACACGCGGATTCCGTGAAGCGACGCTCATGCTTTCCACGACCCGCGTGCCCGAAACAAGGTCGTGGACTGCGGCGTTACCGTTGCGAGCACGAACGGTTAAAAACATCGAGACTGAAATCAGGAAACGCGACCAGCCAAGAAGCAGCATTAGCAAAGCCATGCCGAGCGATGTGACGTCGCGAAATTGCTGGTCGCCAAGCAGGAAGCCTGCAACGATGCTCGGCAAGACTGGCGGCACAATGAAAAGCAGCGAACGCATCACTGCCGCCGCGAGCGAAGGTCGACTGTCGCCTTGGATTACCTGCAACCTCAGCATTCGCTTGCCAAGGGTTTTGCCGTAGCGCCACTCACAAAGTGCGAAGTACAGAAACTGTATCGACACGCCTGCGACCGAGGCAGTCACGGAGCTAAAACCCGGTAACGGGTCTCCGGGGCTTATCGACGTTCGACTTGCAAATAGCCAAATACTGATGGGGCTGATTGCGATGGACAGCAGACAATAGTCGATCGCCGCTGCTAAGAAACGGCTGCCCAACGTAGCTGGAGTGGGGACTCGTGAACTCAGCGGCATTAGTGCGTCGCGTAATTCGCCGTAGCTCGCAAAGCGATCGCCCGGTGCCTTCTTCAGGCACTTGGTGATGATGCGATCCAGTTCTGGCGGAGCATCCATCGCGGCATCCTTTAGCGAGGGTGCCGTGTTGTCCAGGACGCGAGCAAGCAATTGAACCATGTTGTCGGCGACGAACGGAACCTGTCCGACGACGAGGTAATACAACGTAATCCCGATAGAATAAATGTCGCTGCGGTGATCCAACGGTTCGCCTCGCAGTTGTTCTGGCGACGCGTATGACGGCGTCCCCAAGAACGTTCCGACTTGCGTGATCTCGGTCTGTGTCCGAGCCAGTTCTGCTGCCGCGGGCAGATCGCGGCCTATGGCGGTGATCGACAAACCAAAGTCGCCAATCTTGACGTGACCTTCCGCATCGACAAAGCAGTTGTTCGGTTTGATGTCACGATGCAACACGCCCGCATTGTAGGCCGCTTCCATGCCGTCGATGATCTGCAGGATTGCGTCAACGGCTGCTTTCGGGCTGAGCCGACCTTTGGCTTTGACCCATTGTCCGAGTGTTCCACCTCGCACCAACTCCATGCTGATCGTCGGTCGACCTTCGATCTCTTCCGTGCCATAGACGTAGACACTGTTGGGATGGTTGATCGACGCGGCCAATCGTCCTTCGCGAAGAAACCTTGCCCTTGAATCACGATCATCCAGCGAATGCCCCATCACTTTCAAAGCAACTCGGCGAGCCGTCGGCGTGTGATCGGCTTCGTAGACGACTCCCATTCCGCCATGGCCAAGTCGTCCGGCGATTCGATAGTCGCCAAACATCTGGCCGGGCGTCAGGTCAGGAAAATCGCTGTCGCTGGTTTCCCCGCCGCTCATCACGACCGATTGGGTCACGTCCATTGCGGCAGTAGCGATCTCCGATGGCGAAGGATGAATCGCCAGACGCATTAGGCAATTTGGGCAAACGATTCTGCCTGCGGCTCGAGCAAGTTTTTCACCGCAGCGTTGGCAATGTTCGCCGTTTTCGTCACTGTCGACCATCGTCGGACTCCTAGTTGAATCATTGGGCTAGTTCGACTGTTGACTTAGTGAGCCGCTCGCGCGTGAGCGGCTTATCCCACGCATTACCCGGTGCCTTACGGCCCACGGCTCACCACTGCGACGTGCAATTCGATTAAATCAACAGCCAGCTTGGAGTCGATAACAGAAAAAGTTGCCATGGTTACAGAAATTTTGAGATTTTGATCCGTGCGGCGTCCAACCTACTTACTAAGCGCTCGCAGCAGCGTTTCCAGTTCATTGGCAACGTCGTTTTTATCCTGCACCGTTTCTGCAACCACTAGACGCAACTGATCTCGATACTCCCGTCTCAGACGGTGCACAG
>CAXBHV010000992.1:0-3542 GCA_963974855.1 uncultured Rhodopirellula sp.
CCAAGCACGGACCCATAACTCGTCGGTGGATATCAACGTCAGGATCAAACCACCAGGAGCGACAATGTCGCCCGGTTCTCGATGACGGCGAATGATCAGCCCATCAAACGGAGCCAGGATTTCCATATCACGCAGTCGCGCGCGATGGTACTGCAGCGTCTTCTCGGCAGCGATTAGTTCAGTTTGGCCCTCGGCAATCGCCGCTTCAGCTCGCGATACCCCCGACTCTGCCACCGCCAAGGTCTCGACGGCCTTGTCGACTTCGTCTCGACTGACGGCGTTCTGCGCGATCAACGTCTGAATTCTGTCGTGACTCTTCTTCGCTTGATCGTAGACCGCAACGGAGCGATTTTTGTCGGTTTTCAGACGAGTGATGGCAGCCGAGGCGGCGTCCACGTTGGCCTGAGCGATCGCCACCTGCTGCTTCCATTCCTCGTCATCCAGTCGCACCAACAAATCACCGGCCGTCACACGATCCCCTTGGTCGACCATCAATTCCACCACGCGGCCGGATATTTTCGGGCTGATCGTCGCTCCTACCCGAGCTTCCAACGTTCCGGTGCCCATCACTTCGGCAACAATCGCACCTCGCGCAGCGGTGTGGGCGAGAACGGGTACGGGCGCAAATCGCATCCAAAAAACACCGGCGGCGATGGCTGCAAACACCGCCAACCCTTTCAGCAACTGCCAGGGCCAGCCTTTTAAAACATTCCCAATCTTAGTCATGCCAATCCAGATGTAGTTCGAGTGAGCCAACGCCTAATGCCACTAGGCCGATCGGTTACTTGCCCAGCGGCACGTACGCGTAGTCTCATTGCCGGTTGCCGCAGCCGTGACGGCCTAAGCAATGCCCGACCATCGCCAGCGATCTGCACTTGGCGTTCCAGTGAAATCCCATTTAGGCGACATCCCCCGTCAAATCTGCTGCAACTCCAGGCGTTTGCACCGCCACCGACGTTGTCCTGATTGGCAAAAACGGCTGCTTTGAACCATTGCAGCGACGGACCGGCCCGCGTGTTGCCGCGACGAATTCAGCTAAAACCGGTCGCCGACCGCCACAGCGAAGTAATTCGAAACGGTGTGCGGATCCGCCCCATTGAGCGGACGTTGTGCGTTCTGGACGCACCGATTTCTGGAGGCGAAAGTTAAAAACAGTTTGGCGTTTCACTTTTCCTCGGCTTCTAATGGGGCGAATTGCGTTTAACGAACCGACGATGACTTCAGGACAGTCCGCGCGACGTGCGTAGCGAGAGACTCCATTTGAGAGTGAAAGTCAGAACGAATCATTTTTATTGAGATATCCCTTTGAATTAACTTGCTCGACGTGAATTCAAACTTTACCAGCTTACGATCAAAACAAAGTAGTTCAATCAATTCCAATCCTCCAGACGCATCTGCTAGACTTGCCCTGACCAGAGACCTACTTCACGCAAGCCAAATTTCATCGCGCAATCTATACACATTCATTCATTCATAGATAGATTGCAATTCGACCCTCAACTCAATTCGAAATCATGCTGCAATCGATCCCAATTCGACACGCCGTGATCATTGCCGTCACAATCATCGCAATATCATTGGGCTCTGTCCTGCACGCTCAGTCACTTGACTCAAAAACAGAAAGTGCCCGCACAAAACTAGCACACGTCGCAGATCAACTGTATGCGAAGCGTCTTAAGGCATTTGATAGTCAACACGCTGAGTTTGAGAACTATCGAACAATGGTTGAGAGCCTCGCACGATTAAATGAAGACCTAGCTAAGCACAAAGCCCGCGAGCCGTCGAAACCCGAATTTACGTCACGGCAGTGGAAGGCTGTCGTGGGGGACTATAGTCGAATTGGGACGATTGAAGACACGTCCAGTGAAGTTGTTGTAATTCGTGAGGAAACGGGTACAAAAATCAGGGTACAGATCAAGGCATTGTGTGCGAGCGACCGGATCTACATTGGCAAATCAAAAGGAAAGCTGGACGAGTACCGTACTGCACTCACAAATTGGAACGAGGCTGGCGAATCGATTCAAAATGCAGTTGAAAAGATACGACTGGAGATCCCGGAGAATGTGTCAGAAGAACCAGCCAAGCCCAATCGAGAAGCAATTCTGAAAGAACTTTTGTCTCGGCCAGGCATTCTGGAGCGTCCTCTCGCTCGAATACTGAAAGTTGAGTTAATGCCTTACACACCGCCGGGACGCGACGAGGAAATTCAGACGGTGATTGCTACCTGGGAAAACATTGGCATTTTCCCAATTCGCGTCCTTAAGGCGACCATCAGTACGTTTGACGAGGGGGGTATTGAAATCGAATCGTTTCCATACATTCTATATGCCGCATTCTCTGAAGACTTCGGTGTTCGCCCCGGAGAAACTTACACGGACCCTATCGATGAAGGTCACCTCCTAACCAATGAGCTTGTTCCCGGCAATTCAAAAGCAGCTTCAGTCAAACTTACAAGAATCGAAGTCAGAGAGCAGTCAGGACTCTAGTCTTTTTGCGCGGCAAAAAATTAGGAGCGACGAGTCTTCGCAAGGAAGGTGAAATTGCACGCGGTGATACAGCCCTT
Organism: uncultured Rhodopirellula sp.; assembly: GCA_963974855.1. GTDB lineage: Bacteria > Planctomycetota > Planctomycetia > Pirellulales > Pirellulaceae > Novipirellula. Next base: position 2,564 of record CAXBHV010000992.1, read on the forward strand.
GCCAATTTAGAGTGCGGAGTGTTTCCGCCACTCAATCCACATGACTCACCTGATGCTGCACCGCGCACAATCAAAATTCATTGCCGGTTGCCCCCACACCTTATGGACAATACGCTTCGATCAGAGAAGGCACGCGTTTAGCGCAACGGCATTGAACTCAATTCAGGCGATGCCCTGGAGCGATTCGCGACAGTGACTATACGATGCCACGTCAGGGAACGAATGATGCGGAAGATAGATCGCCCAGAGATCTATTCTTGAATCAACGTTGCACGGCGAATTTCCGACCGACAGTGTGATACGTAAAGACAGGCGATCAGTCAAACGCCATCCTCTCCATGCAACTTCTTTCGGGTTAAAAGCTGGCTAGACGTACGTGTATGCAAACGCCAATCGTCGCTTTGCTTAGCGCAGGTATCGCAATCAGACCAAACGAGGATTACCATCTAAAATCAATCACTAACACTCGTGCAAACCGATGCAATGAAGCCACAGATTAAAAAAAATATTCTCGGGAAATACGAGATTAAGTTTGATTGCCCAAAATGCAAAGTCCGCCTGACATCCCCATTGCTCGATGCTGGAGAAATTGACGATTGCCCAGACTGCGGAACGAAATTTCGCGTGCCGGGAAAACATCACCGAGAGGCATTTGAAGCGAAGGTAGCAAAGGAGAACGCGGAGAAGGACGAAATAAAGAAACTAAGAGCGGAAGAACGAAGGCTTGCTGTTGAAGAGAAACGGTTGCAGCAAGAAGAAAGACGCTTGCAACAAGAAGCGGAACAGCGCCGACGTGAGCTTATTTTAACACAGGAAGCAGAGGATCGCCGCCGAAGCGAATTGTCAAACCTAGTGCCGCCAACGATCAAAGGGCAACTCGTAAACCCAACACCAGCGCGTGATGGATTGGCAGAGGTGGTTGAATGCCCATTTTGCGCGGAACTGATTTCTTTGCGGGCACGCAAATGTAAGCATTGCG
>CAXBHV010000993.1:0-3533 GCA_963974855.1 uncultured Rhodopirellula sp.
AGTGAACGTTGTACGTGGTGGTAATGCGGTTGCGTCAGCGTCAGCAGGTACGAGCAGTTGCGCAGGCTGTCTTGCTCTTATCGGTCTCTTGGTTGTTATCGTATTGTGCGCCGGAGTGCTCGCTGGTTAGAAGCTCAAACGAACAACGAACAGCGATCTGCACTTGGCGTTCCAGCTAAATTCCTTTTTGGCGTCATCCCCCGTCAGATCTGCTGCAACTGCAGGCGTTTGCACCTCCATCGACGTTGTCCTGATTGGCAAAAACGGCTTCTTTGAACCATTGCAGCGACGGACCGCCCCGCGTGTTGCCGCGACAATTCAGCTAAAACAACTCCCCGACCGCCGTATCGCAGAAATTTAAAACAGTGTGCGGATCCGCCCCACCGAGTGGACTTTGCGAGAAGATTGTATGCTCGCGGCAGCAAATTGATGGTGGGATTCGCATCGCTCAACTCCGCGGTTTCGGAATTGAGTGGATCACAGCAACGAACCGCGTACCGACAATGAACTCAGGCCACAGCGCAAGGGGTGCCCCATGGAGCGGTTTCGCGGCTAGAATGGGGAATGATCGGAGTTCCGATCTCGTTAAGAAAGTACTACTGACTCGCTTGCTGGAGAATTCGATTGAGACTGACTGCCATTTTCCCCCTCCTTTTGGTCGGATGTTTTGCCGGATGTGAAATGACCGGTTCACCGTCCAACGAAGATTCGGCCATCCACGACTCCGCAAGCAATGAATCGGCCACCACGGCGGAAACTGCCGCTACATTTGTCTCGGCTCCTGCCGATCCGGCAGGCGAATCGAGTGCCGATACCGAGAAAGGTTCTCGTGGCAAAACGACCGCGGCGGCCGACGCTCCGTTTGCTTTCAATCCGCTCAGCGAACACGAAGCCTATGTCATTCTGCACAAGGGAACCGAGCGAGCGGGAATCGGTGAATACACCGACCTGAAGGACCCAGGCACCTACATTTGCCGTCAATGCAACGCTCCGCTCTACAAATCCGACAGCAAATTTGAGAGCCATTGCGGTTGGCCCAGCTTTGACGATGAGATCAAAGGGGCGGTCCAGCGGCATTTGGACGCCGATGGCGAGCGAATTGAAATTGTCTGCAGTAATTGCAAGGGGCATCTCGGCCACGTTTTTGAAGGCGAGCGATTCACTGCTAAAAACACCCGCCACTGCGTGAATTCGATCTCGATGCGATTTGTTGCCGAGGGCAAAAAGGCTCCGCCGGTCATCAATGCCCCCCCAGCGAAGAAGACAAAAGCCCAGCAGGCTGCTATTGAAAAGAGCGAATCGAAAGCGAAAAAGGAGTAACGCGTGAAGATTGCGGAGTGATTTTTTACTGTCGTAGCTACGCTCGCCATAGCGTGGGTTCCCGCCGTCTGGCGACGGCAACTACGTCGGAATCCGAGAGTGATTCCGCTGGTTCCGAGCAATCAGCCACGTTAAGACGCAATGATCACGGAGTGATCAACGACAATAAAACGTGGTAATTGCGGGGCAATCAACGACATTGAGAAAGGCATGAAAATTCTCGAAGAACCGCGAAGGGATTAGCCGCCGACAGTCTCTTAAGGGATATCACTCGCTTTTTCTTTCAGCCCTAAACGACGATCATGCGAATTTTCTGCCTTATTGCTCTGCTGTTTCTTTCTCAGGAATCCAATCTCGTGCAATCGCAATCACCGACGGACCCGCCGACCAGCGAAGCGTCTACCGATGACGACACTCCGGCGACGCTATCCTCGTCACTAGCGTTTCTGAACAAGACGGCGGGCGGAACTCAGGTCTGGACGGACCATGCATGGGTCGATGGAAACCGCATTCAGCAAAATGCATTGACAGGGCATTGGCGTTTGCTGGCCCGAGACAACACTCGCATCTGCTGGGGGACTCGCGAGCACTGTGAAACCAGTTTGGCCCAGCGGATCGCAGAAGCCTCGCCCGCGACAAACTGCAAACGTGTGGTCATCCTGCTGCACGGATTGATGCGGACCCATCTTTCGATGATGCAATTGGAAAACGATCTGAGGGCGACCGACGATGCCGAGATCATTCGGTTTTCCTACGCCAGCACACGTTGTTCGATTGGCGACCACGCGGCAGCCCTTCGCGAATTGCTCGAAGGATTACCCGAGGACACCAAAATCAGCTTTGTCGGACACAGCATGGGCAACATTGTCACGCGGCATCTGATCGGGGATCTGCAACGTGACGGCGACCCCAAAAATCTGCTGCCACGTTGCGAGTCGATGGTCATGCTAGGTCCACCGAACCAAGGGGCCGCGATCGCTCGGCGAATCAACGCGACTGGGATCTTTGACGTCATCACCGGCAAAGGCTGTCGCGAGCTTGGCAGTGATTGGCAGGCGTTCGCAGACCGGTTAGCGACACCGCCGTTTCCCTTTGCGATTGTCGCCGGGGACCTTTCCTCGAATACAATCCAGAACCCGCTCGTCGATGGAGCAAGTGATTTTGTTGTCAGCATCGAGGAAGCTCAACTCGAAGGAGCGGAGCAGTTCTATACCGTGCCGGTTCTGCACAGTTTCTTGATGAACAACGAAAAGGCCCGTGAATTGACGATCGACTTCTTACTTTCTCATCGTAGCCAAAGCTAAACCGTGGCGGACTTAATCGCTCAAGGGCCCCGAGACCAACATCGTTGGCGGCGTGCATTACCCGACGCCGCATCGGGTCGCGAAATCCTGCTTGGACGTGCCGACAGCGATTGGAATGTCCCTTGGGACCCAATGATCTCGCGACGACATACGCGAATCAAAGTGCATCTGGATCAACAAATCGAAATCATCCAGAACGTGCATGCACGCAATCCCGTCTTCTATCGTGGGCGACAAACTCCCCAATTCAAACTGGCTGTGGGAGAACACTTTGTCATCGGGGAAACCACGTTCACGGTGGTCAATCGGCCCGGCGCCTCCGAATTGCCATCGAGCGAGAATGTTACTCAGCACGCCTATGACTACACCGTTTTGCGCCGCCGCCATTTCCGCGATGCCAATTCGCGAATCGAAATGCTAAGTCGATTGCCCGATTTGATTACCAGCAGCGAGACCGACGAAGAATTGCTGGTGCGGATGACCAACGTGTTACTGCAAGCAACACCAGCGGCTACCGCAGTGGCCATCGTCGCGCTGGCGGACGATTCGGCGATCGAAAATCGCAACCGTTCGCGGACCGATCGGCCGGTCCGAATCTTGCATTATGATAGCCGTGGGTTTGAATACGACTCGACGCAGGTGAGTGCACGACTCGCACGGTCGGCGATCGAAAATCGAGAAAGCGTCCTGCAAGTCTGGTCGCCGCACGATGCACCGCAGAGCGGATTCACGACGAACGAGGGGGTCGACTGGGCTTTTTGTGTCCCGCTGCGAAGTATTGCCTGTCGCGGTTGGGCGATCTACGTCACCGGTCAATCAGCGACACACGGACCTTTTGATCCACGCGATCAAAATGCGACGCCGCCGGAGGCCCTGCAAGACGATTTGAAGTTTGCGGAACTTGTCGGA
>CAXBHV010000994.1:0-3533 GCA_963974855.1 uncultured Rhodopirellula sp.
CAGATCCTGGATGATCTCCGTGGCTTGGTGTTTTAGTTTTTCGAGTGTCTCTGGCTCACGCGCTCGTCGAGCTACGTCGTTAAGTCCACGTCGCAGTAGTTCGACGGTCCAAGGAGGGATTGCCATCAGATTATTCGTTTTTAAATGAAAGGGGGGGAAAGCTTAGCAGCAGATCAGTCGTATCCGCGATGTTCAAGCTGATTTTAACTGGTATTCGATTCTAACCCATCACTCTTGCTTTCGAATTGTGTCAAACAATGGGAGCGTGTCCAGGAACAAGGGGCGATTGCGATCATAAGGGCCGCCACAACAAATGCGAGGGCGATTTGTGCTGGATATTGGACGTGCCCTCTGCCGAAAAGGCTCGTTTCGATATGATCATTCAACACTCGCGTCCGAAGACGAAGCAATGTCGCATCGGTTTGTTCACCGATTGGCGAATTTCCGGCCTCTTCGGACCAAGTCATCACCCAGCTTTGAACATAGACGAGCGATATGAAAACCGACGAGCTACGCGAAAAATACCTTGCTTTTTTCGAGTCAAAAGGATGTGTCCGCAAACCGAGCGACGTATTGGTTCCGACCTGGGATCCGTCCGTCTTGTTCACGCCGGCGGGAATGAATCAGTTCAAAGACCACTTTCTCGGCAAGGTCAAACTGGATTTCACCCGGGCGACGACCTGCCAAAAATGTTTGCGAACCGGCGACATTGATAATGTCGGACGCACCGCGTTTCACCACACGTTTTTTGAAATGCTGGGGAATTTCAGCTTTGGCGACTATTTCAAAGAGGACGCCATTCGCTGGGCTTGGGAATTTTTGACCGACAAGAAATGGCTCGGAATCCCAGGCGAACGGCTTAGCGTGACCGTTTACAAGGACGATGACGAAGCGTTCCAGTTTTGGAACGAGAAAATTGGTCTGCCGACGTCGCGAATCGCTCGGATGGAAGAGGACGAGAACTTTTGGCCTGCCTCGGCACCGAGCGAAGGCCCCGATGGAGTGTGTGGTCCTTGTAGCGAGATTTATTACCACCTAGATGATGGTAGTGATGTTGAAATTTGGAACCTCGTGTTTACCCAATTCAATCGCGTTGGCGATCCACCAGACAACTTGAAGCCACTGCCAAGCAAAAATATCGATACCGGGATGGGGCTGGAGCGAACTGCCAGCGTGTTGCAAGGCGTGCCGACGAACTTCCACATCGACAATTTGTTCCCGATCGTCCAAGCGGCGTCGGAAGTCTGTGGCGTCAAATACGAGTACGAAAGTGACAACGGTCGTCGATTGCGCCGCATCACCGACCATGCTCGCGCGTGTGCATTCGCGATTCACGAAAACGTCTACCCCGGTCCTAAAGATGCCAAGTACGTGGTCAAACGTTTGATTCGTCGGGCGGTCTTGGACGGCTATCAAATGGATCTTCGCGAACCGTTTCTTTACAAATTGGTCGAGGCGGTTGCCGCGAGTGCGAAGGTCCCTTATCCCGAACTGAGCGAAACCACCAAGCGAGTTGCTGATGTAATCGAAGCCGAAGAAAAAGCATTCTTCGGCACCATCGATGGCGGCATGAAGCGAATTGGACAACTATTCGAGCAGATGCGGGACGAAGCCGCGGTGATGGTTCCCGGCGAGGAAGCTGCAGAACTGAACACGACCTACGGTGTGCCACCGGAATTGCTGCAAACACTGAGCGCCGAGCAGAACTTTACGTTCGATTGGTCGGGTTATCGCGATGCGATGCACGAGCATTCGATCAAGAGTGGTGCGGGGCAAAAAGAATTGTTCCAAACCGGACCTTTGGAAACGCTGAAAGAAGCGCTTCGCGAAACGCCTTTTCTCGGTTACGAAACGATCGAAGCAACCGCTACGGTCAAAGGCATCATCACGGGTGTCGGTGGCAAAGATGACGAAGGTCAACTGCTCAGCCATCTCGATCGCGCCAGCGATGCTGAACTGCGTTTAGTGCTGAATCACTCACCGTTCTATGGCGAATCGGGTGGTCAAGTCGGTGACGTCGGAGTCATCAAGTGCGACAAATTCGAATTCCAAGTGATCGACACTCAGCGACACGCTGGGTTAATCGTTCACCACGGCAAATTGACACGTGGCGAGATTCACGAGGGCGATGAATGCACCGCGATTGTGGATTCGGCTCAGCGGGATGCGCTCTGTCGTGCTCACTCGGCCACTCATATTTTGCACTACGCTCTGCATAAAAACGTGGGCGATCACGCTCAGCAACAAGGCAGCAAGGTGGAAGCCGACCGCTTGCGATTCGACTTTACCAATCAGCATGCGATCGATGACGACGTGCTCGTTCAAATCGAAAAGGACGTGTGGACTCAAATCGATGCAGCCCAGCCGATCGAGTGGAAAACCGTGCCGCTTGCCGATGCACGCACCGCCGGCGCGATGATGCTGTTCGGCGAAAAGTATCCCGATCCCGTGCGAATGGTATCGATGGGCGATTTCAGCAAAGAGCTTTGCGGCGGAACGCACCTGACCAATACGAAACAGGTTCAAGCGTTTGAGCTGGTCGTCGAAGAGAGTGTTTCGGCGGGAACACGACGTATCGAAGCGTTGACCGGTGATCGTGCCGAGGCACATCGTGTTCAAACGCGAGAACTGCTCGAGAACGTTGCCAAGACGCTCGGTTGTCCGTGGGAATATGCAGTGGCCGCGACCAAACAACTTTTCACCGAAGTGCGTCAGCTGAAAAAAGAACTCTCTGCTGGCAAACCGGTGGAGCACTCGGAGGCGTTTGTCGTCAAAAAGCCCGAATCGCCGACTGATACGAACGACTACAACGCAATTCGTTCAGCCGTCCGCGATATCACGCGACGTTTGAATGTTTCGATTGACGATGTCGTCACTCGACTCGAAGCCTTGGTCGCGGACCGATCGAGTTTGGTCAAACAGCTACGTGAAGTCACAGCGGGTGGAAAGTTGTCCGCTGACGATTTGATTTCGGCTGCGGAAACCGTTGGCGATTCGATGCTGATTGTGGCCGAGACGCCGGGCGCGAACCCGAACGTGATGCGAGGCTGGATCGATCAAATTCGCAAGAAAAGCGACAAGCCGACCGCAGTACTGTTGGCGTCAGTGCAAGGCGACAAAGTAATGTTGGTGGGCGGCGTCAGTCGCGAATTGGTCGATCGCGGTGTGAAAGCAGGCGATTGGGTCGGTGCAGCTGCAACGGTCGTAGGCGGAGGCGGCGGTGGCCGTCCCGACATGGCACAAGCTGGCGGCAAAGATCCTGAAAAGCTGCCCGAAGCACTTGAGCAAGCCAAAGTCTCGATGCGAAAATCGCTGAGCTAGGTGGGATAGGCTTCCCAGATGCGTCATCGGCATCAAATCGTAGCGAAACTCGCCAAGAGTTTCGTTGGTCCTGCGAAACGCGACGCGTGAGCGAACGTCAGGCTCAGAAAACTTCATTATTCACAGGGCTGCGTAGCCATCATCATCACAACCCGAAGCGTAAGTTTTGAAGTTGCTGTTTTTGTGCCGGAGGCACTTTATGGGATAGCCTT
>CAXBHV010000995.1:0-3530 GCA_963974855.1 uncultured Rhodopirellula sp.
AGCCGTTTTTTGTGCTGGCGACACAAAACCCGATCGAAATGGAAGGAACGTATCCGCTACCCGAAGCCCAGTTGGATCGTTTCATGTTCAACGTGCTGATTGATTATCTGCCTCCCAAGGATGAGTTGGCGGTGGTCATGCAAACGACCTCGCGGCGTGCCGAACCAATCGAGCCCTTGTTTACAGGCGAAGACATTTTGCGGTTTCATGAAACCGTTCGCCGCGTGCCGATCGCCGAGGAAGTGGGGGCGTATGCGGTTCGCTTGGCCGCATCGACGCGGCCCGATCGCGACCAAACTCCCGATTTCATCAACCAATGGGTCAGCTGGGGCGCGGGGCTGCGAGCGGCACAAACGCTGGTGCTCGGTGCCAAAGCGAGAGCGCTGCTGTCGGGCAATGCCCACGTGCGAATGGATGACATTCGTGCCCTCGCCCACCCCACGCTGCGGCATCGTGTCTTGCTCAGCTACAAAGCGGAAGCCGAAGGCGTCACGATCGAAAATGTGATCGATCAATTGTTGCAGGCCGTGCCCACGGAGATGTCGTGATGGTCCAGCCTTCTCGAGGCGACATTGCCTCGATTGATCCGTCCGCGATCATGCGAATCAAGAATTTGCAGCTGCGGGCAAAGACGGTCGTCGAAGGATTTTTCGATGGGCTGCATCGAAGCCCGATGCATGGATCCTCGGTGGAATTCAGTGAGTACCGGCCATACACCGTCGGGGACGATCTGCGTGGTTTGGATTGGAAACGATTTGCTCGCAGCGATCGCTTGTATATCAAAAAGTTTGAAGACGAAACGAATCGCAATTGTTATTTAGTGGTCGATCAGAGCCGCTCGATGGGCTACGGATCGATCGAGTACAGTAAGATCGAATACGCGAGGACGTTGGCAGCGACGTTCGCCTATTTCCTGTCGCTGCTACGGGATTGCGTCGGGGTGCTGACGTTCGACGAGGCGATTGGCGAGTTCATTCCTGCTCGACGCCGAGTCGGTCATCTGCATCAAATGTTGGTGGCACTTTCACGCCCGCTAAGCGGCAAAGGGACCGACATTGATTCGCCGCTGAAACAGATTGCCAATCTTGTCGGGCGACGCGGTTTAGTGATCATGATCTCGGACTTGTTAACCCCCACCGAATCGCTGCGGACCAATCTTGCCTACCTAAGATCACGGGGGCATGAAGTCGTGATCTTGCGGACCTTGGATCCGGCGGAAATCGATTTTCAGCTCGAGTCGCCTAGCATGGTGCTGGACATGGAAACCGGACGCGAAATCTATTTGGATCCCGAGGTCGCTGCAGCCCAATACCAAGAACAGTTTGCCGAACACCGAAAACAGCTGCAGATTGTGTGCAGTTCCTTGGGTGTCAGTTTGCATGAAATCGTGACCCGCGAACCGCTTCATGATTCGTTGTTCCATTTACTGAATTCACAACAGCGGCGGTCCCGTGGTACCGCTCGAGCTGGGATGCTGGCTCGTTCCGCCCGCAGCGGAGGCACTTCATGAGTTTGTTGGCCCCGTTGTATTTTGCAGGAGCGTTGGCGATCGGGCTGCCGATCCTGTTTCATCTGATTCGCCGTCAACCCAAAGGAAACATCGCGTTTAGCTCGTTGATGTTCTTGAAACCGACGCCACCGCGATTGACGCGTCGCAGCCGATTGGACAATTGGTTGTTATTGCTGATTCGCTCACTGGCGATTTTGTTACTCGCTGCAGCGTTTGCACGTCCCTTTTTTCGCAGCGAAGCAGTTACTGATTCCGACGCGAGCGGCCAACGTTTTGTGGTCTTGCTTGATACCAGTGCCAGCATGAAACGCGTTGGCGTGTGGGAGCAAGCGATCGAGCAAGTCGATCGCGTGATCAGCGAGCTAGGCAAAAACGATCAACTTGCGATCGTCGCCTTTGATCATGAACCCAAGACGCTGTTCCCGTTCGAGCAATCCTACGAATTGGCCCCCGAGCAGCGTTTTTCGGCTGCTCGGTTATCGCTTCAGGATCTCGCCCCATCGTGGCAAAATTCTGATTTAGGGCGAGCACTCGTTTACGCTGCCGACATTGCCGCAGCCAGCGAAGCGGATCAAGAAGGGGATCAACGCGATGCAAATTTGATCTTGATTAGTGATATGCAATCCGGCAGCGAAATTGACAGTTTGCAGCGTTTCACTTGGCCCGAGAACGTCAAGTTGGACGTGCGTGCAGTTCGTGGCAATAACGCAGGAAACGCCTGGGCTCGGATATTGCAGTCGTCCGGCGAGGATGCGGATGTCGACGGCGATCCGAACGGTGCGGCGTCGAAACGAGGCGGATCTCGAACTGAAAAACGCCGTGTCCGCGTCTCCAATGCGGTGGGGACAAACGCAAGCGATTTTCGTCTGGCCTGGATGACCTCTGAAAACAAAACCATCGACGCGATGCCGGTACACGTTCCGCCGGGTGAATCACGAACCGTCTCGATCCCGCTTCCCAACGCCGACGTGACCTCGTTAGTTCTGAGCGGTGACCAAGAACCCTATGACAATGCCGCGTATCTCGTTCTGCCCCAACCCGAAATCGCCAACATCGTCTTCGTTGGTGATGAGGACAACAAACAAGATCCGCGAGACCGTTTGCTGTACTATTTGAAACAGGTTCCCTTCGATACACCACAGCGAACGGTGACGATCACTACCGATACGAATTTGATTCCGGGCGGTCCAGTTCAACCTGGCAATGCAGATTCCACGCCGATGGTGGTGGTGACACAACCGGTCGACGATGCGATGGCGGGACGGATTGGGCGTTATGCGGATGCCGGTGGGACTGTATTACTCGTGCTGGCGGAACCCGATGCAAACTGGTCATCGACGCTGATCGCTCTGATCGAAAAAGGTGACGAAGAAGCACCGGCAATCGAAGTTGCCGAAGCGAAACTGGACGACTACGCGATGCTTTCTCACATCGATTTTGAACATCCTGTGTTTTTGCCGATGGCCGATCCGCAATTCAACGATTTCACCAAAGCTCGGTTTTGGTCTCATCGCCAAATCAGCGGTTTGCCTGAGCAAACCAAGGTGTTGGCAAAGTTTGATGACGGAGACCCCGCGTTGATCGAACATTCCGTTGGGGATGGACATCTGATTGTGCTGGCTGCGGGATGGCAACCCCAGGCCAGTCAGTTGTCGCTGTCGACTAAATTCATTCCTTTGATGTTTAGCATCTTCGACCGTGGTCGACGTGCTCAGGCGGACGGCAATCGCTACCGAGTAGGCGATCGATTGGACGAAGCATCCGGGACCCCAATATCAATAGCAGCACCCGAGGGCGAAGAAACCGAATTGACAACGTTGGATTCCGACAACCGTTTGAATCGTCCGGGCGTCTATCGGATGGATCAAGATGGCAAGACACAAACGATTGCAATCAATCTCGTGGATTCGGAAAGCCGTGTTGAGCCGATGGACGCGACGTCGCTAGAAAAGTTCGGAGTCCTTTTGGGGAAGTCACAATCAAACGTCGCTCGAAAAGAGTCCGAGCGACAATCGAAAGA
>CAXBHV010000996.1:0-3523 GCA_963974855.1 uncultured Rhodopirellula sp.
CGTCAATGATGCACCCGCAATGGCTCACGCAACCGTTGGCGTCGCGATGGGAGCGGCCGGTTCCGACGTGGCTTTGGAAACCGCCGATGTCGCCTTGATGGCTGACAGTCTGAGCAATCTTCCTTTCGCCATCGGGCTCAGCCGTGCGACGAATCGAATCATCCGGCAAAACTTATGGATCAGTCTTGGCATGGTTGCATTGCTGGTGCCCGCGACCCTCCTTGGACTTTCCATCGGCCCTGCAGTTGTGCTTCACGAAGGCTCAACGATCGTCGTTGTACTAAACGCGCTCCGTCTGCTGGCGTTTAAGAAATAACTCCTAAAGAATTCCCTTATCAGTTGCGGTTCGCTATCAGCTTGGAGAGCTGAGCCATATTGTCGCTAGGTTCTCCGAGCCGTGCATCACCCCAATGAGTGACTGACGCACAAATTAGGACGTTATTTGAGGACGGTTCGAGAGTCTGAATCTTGGTCACGTGGTGACCCAGAAATGGAACGTGCGGCTGGATTTTAATGTTGCAACTTTGACTGGCGTGCCTTTGGAGACGTTCTGCCCCGTCGTTGCCTGCTCTTGGCCCGATGTCGATGATGCAAACTCTTTCGGAGGCGAATGACCTCCGTGTTTGTTCGAATGTTGACTCATATTTGTGATTTTTCATTCTCGAAAACGAGACCTAATACTTTGAAGCTGAAGCAATCGCTCTATCAATGTCAGTTGTCCGTTGGGTAGCAATCGTAAGTTCGCTGCTGATCGACTAAACGAGCTAACATTATTAACGAACGCCGTTTGAATAACTCGAGTCGCTTGCCTGAACGATGTACGCGGAATGTTGAAGACGTTGTCATACCAACAGCCATCGACAGGAAATCGAAAGAATGAAAGCGATCAAGATTCACAAACAGGGTCGTCCGGAAGTCATGCAGTTCGGGTGATCGGCACGACAAGTTCGCCTGAGAAAGCCGCTTTGGCCAATTCCATAGGATGTGACGAGGTCATCAACTACACCGAAGAAAACGTGGTAGAGCGAGTGCGTGAACTTACCGATGGCAAGGGGGTGCCAGTGGTCTACGATGGAGTCGGACAGGCAACGCTCGAAGCTTCGCTCGACAGCCTCAGTCCGTTTGGACTGCTCGCCAGTTTCGGATCAGCATCAGGTCCTGTCAAAAACTTTGACGTCGGCGTTCTTGGGACGAAATGATCGCTCTGCCTGACTCGCCCTTCGCTGACGACTTATGTGGCATCCGATGAAGCGCTGCAAGCCAACACCGCTGATTTTTTTGAAATGCTTGGTTCGAGTGCCGTCAAGATCAAGGGGAACCAGACGTAAGAGTTGGCGGATGCAGCGAAATCGCATCAGGATTTGGAAGGACGAAAAACAACCGACTCAACCGTTTTATTGCCATAGCAAGTGAGCCAACGTCTCTTGGAAATTCTCACGATGTAGAGGATTAGGACGTAGTCTCAATCAAGCCTTCTGACAGCTCGCTGTGAGTCCGCATCAAGTACCTATCAACGAGGTTCGGTTCCAAATCGCCTATTGTGATCGGGCGCAATCACATCCGTGACCAACTGTCCGGCGACAATCGCGACGGCGGTCATCATCATGGTGAGTACTCGTATACCACTAGGCAGGTCTTCTCGTAGCATGATCTGTGACATGCCTGCAAAGCCAAGGCTTCCAGGAACCAGCAGAATCAGAGCGGGCATCAACATCACGGCGGCGGGTAATCTCAATCGTCGCGAAAGCAGACGACTGGTGACACCGGCAACGACAGAAGCAATCCAGACGGCTGCGAACGGGCTGAAATAATCGCCAGCGAGCCGCAACGACCCGTAAGCGATCAGGGTCGAGACCAACAGCCACGGAATGTCTTGGTATCGCGTACGAAACAAAACCGCCAAACATAATCCAATGGGAAACATCACCAACGCCGATGCCAATAGCGACGGGACATGCGGTGCAACCGAAGCGGGAATGGGGTGCAAGGCGGCGACAAAGCCGTAGCCCATGTAGACACCGAAGATCAGTGTCAGCAGCGTTGTCATCGCCCCGGCGAATCTCGCCGATCCGGAAGCGAGGTTCTTCGTCGCCAGTTCGTTGATACTGATTGTGAGGTGCAGGCCAGGCACCAGAACGATCAGCGACGATAACGCAGCCAATTCAAAGTTGCCAGGGGCAATCCATGACTGAACCAGGCACGCAATTGCACTAGCTGAAAATCCCGCGATGACATTCGTTAGGTGCGGTGGGAATTTCAGGTGTGACAGACCAAGCACCAACGCTCCGACGATCAGACCGATCGCTCCGGCGGAGGTGATGACGGTATCGTTGCCGCCGACCAGCACGGCCACGCATGCGCCAACAATTCCATACGAGGCAACCTGCACAACCTTGGCGTACCCGTCTGACATCGCCAGAATCTCTCGCAGTTGACCCAAAGCGTCGTTGACAGTGACGCTCCCGTCCTGAATGGACTGCTGCAATCGAAAAAGTTCGGCATATCGCGCGAGGTTCGTATTGCCCGGATAAACGCGAAGCAGACGCGTTCCGTGCCGCTCATCGTCAAACGTCACCCACAAGGCCGTCGGCGTCGAGAAGAAAGTGGTGGGCCGACCAAGCGCCGCAGCGACCTGTTCCATCTGACTCTCAAGTTCATACGCCGGAGATCCACTGGCGTGAAGGCTTCGTGCGAGTTCCAGAATCAGCGTTTCAGAGGAAGTATCGGTACGAGTGTCGTTCAAGTCGGTGGCTCAGAAGGAGTCAAAGGGGGAAACGCAAGCGTTTACTTCGGCATACGTTTCCAATTCTATCCGCAGTTGAAAGCACTTCCACTCCACTATTGTCCTTTGCCTGGTTGCAGTGACTTAACCCTGCAGCCCGGCAACAATATCAAATGAACGCACACGATCTTGGTACTCATACAGATCACAAGTAAAAAACGGCTCATCCGCTTGGGGATGTTTCATCAACATTTGTATTTTCTGCTCCATTGTTTCTGAGCTACCAATCATTGCCATACTTATAAAGTCATTAACCAAGCACTTGCGCGACGTCACGTCAGCTAGGTAGCAATTGTCGTAAAACCATTTGCAAGATACCGCCATTAACAAAGTACTCGACCTCCGCAGTCGCGTCGATTCTGACCATCGTATCGAAGGTGGTTCGAGAGCCGTCTTTGCGAACGACTGACACACTGACGGTTTGCTTCGGTTCAATGCCATCACCGATTCCGGTGATGGAGAAGGTCTCTTTGCCGCTCAAACCGAGCGACTGCGCCGACTCGCCATCCTTGAATTGCAATGGCAAGACACCCATACAAACGAGGTTGCTGCGGTGGATGCGTTCATAGCTCTCGGCAATAATTGCCTTGATACCTAATAACGCAGCTCCCTTGGCCGCCCAATCTCGCGAACTGCCCGAGCCGTACTCCTTACCGGCGAGGACTACCAGCGGTGTGCCTTCCTGCAAATAACGCATTGCGGCGTCGTAAATCGTCATTTTGTCACCACTGGGATTGTGAA
>CAXBHV010000997.1:0-3522 GCA_963974855.1 uncultured Rhodopirellula sp.
GACGACGCCGATGATGATGAGCCAGCGGATGGCAACGTCGATCAAATACGCCGGCAATCGGCGAAACGGACCCGCCAACTGATAGTTAAAGGCGATGTTTTCCGGCGTCACTACCGCGATCGTCGTGTCGAGTGCAGCAGGGACGCTCATGCGTGGGCTTGGGGCTCAAAAAAAAGATTTCGAAATGTGCAATTCCGCTCACCAGCCATTATCGCGTGTAGCCCCCTCGTCGTGCAACCACGGCGGTGTCCGAATCACCCGATCGTAACAAATTTCGCGAGCAACAAATTTCGCAAACTTCGATCGATTGCGGCAGGGCGACTTGCGAATGATGACTCAGGTACGCAAACAAATCACGAATTTCGCTCGGCGAAAGCGTATCGAGCAACCCTTCGGGCATCGGCGATTTCTCGGTCACCTTTTGCTGCTCCACTTCATTCCGGGGGATCGTCATCCGTTCGGTCGCGGTGTGGATCGTCACGGTTTGGTCCGATTGGTCGGTCAGCAAGCCGTTGATCACGCGGCCGTCGTCAAGCAACAGGATCGTCATCCGGTAGTTCTTGTCCACCACCGAACTGGGGTCGATGATGTTAGACAACAAATAATCGAGGTTGCTGCGGTTGCCACCCGAAAGATCCGGACCGACTTGGCCTCCTTCGCCGTACAAGCGGTGGCAATTTTGGCAATGTTTTTGAAACAGCGCCCGGCCGACACTGCGATCCGCTTTGGACAACGCGTCGGTGGTCAATTCGATTTTCAGTTTTTCGATCAAACGTTGTTTGTCTTCAGACGATTCACGCACCTCGCCCCAAACTTCGCCAATCCGCCGGTTCAGCGTCGCGTCACCGAGGCTTTGGATTTGCCGCACCTGGAACGCCGACAGATCTTGACGTGGGATCTTGCCATTGCCAATCGCGTCCAGCAGCTCGCTGGCGAACGACTTCCGTGACGACAGCAACGACACAATTTGAGGTTTGTCGGGGCCACGGAATCGGTTGTACCCCGATACGAGCGTCACCGCGACTTTGGGATCGTCAAAGGTTGCCAAGCCTTTCGCAGCTAACACATTCATACGAGCATCGTTGATCAATTTTTCGCAAACTGGTCTCAGCTCTTTGCTTTGACTTTGGATCAACGTTTGCAGCGCGGCCAATCGTGTTTCAAAAGAGATCGGCTCGTTGGAATCCGTCGCTGATTTGCCGAGTGCGATCTGTTTGACCTCGTCCATCGCCCGACCATCGCCAAACACCACGCTTAATTCACGGATCAATGGACGAAGTTCGTCATGGTCAATGCGAACGACTTGATCCCATGACTTGGGCCGAGTCGCGGACGCCCAACCGCGAAGTCCGTCGCTGACGCCGCTCAAAACAGCGAGTTGAAAGTCGCGGTCGTCGCTTTCAGCCACCTCCGTCAACAGAGCGTCAATCGCGGCGGGGGATCGCAAAATCTCTTCTGCTAAACAACGAGCGATCAATTGCGTCAACCGAGGCTGTTGGCAAGAGGTGGCCACGGAAACCAGGTCCTCGTGCTGACTTTTTCCGAGCGGCATCACGCCGTACCAGATCATCAGCGGAATGTTGTGATCGTTGGCATCTTCGACTCGCATCGCCAGCGGTTTGGCCAGTGTGGCACGATGCTGCAGCGGTAATCGCTGCAGCGTCGAAGCCAGAGCCAAACGGACTGCGGCGGAAGAATCCGTGCTCGCCATCGTGGCAAAACGCATGGTCAATGCTTTGGAAGACGCCGAGTCTGGACCGGACAATCTCGATTTCCAATCCGCACCCATGACATCATCAATCGGCCACGTTTCACTGAGTAACCGTATCGCCCAAACACGAACATGCTCGGACGGGTGGTCCAACAACGCGGCCAAGTCGTCAGGCGTGGTGACACCACAGGCGTGCAGCGTCAACAGTGATTGAACCGCAGTCGATTCGCTGGTGTCATTTGCCGCAAAAATCTGACGCAGTCGCTGTGTTGCTGCGGTAATGTCTTGCCCCGCACTGGCTCGTTCCATCAGCACCAAGCGAGCTTGACGGCGTTGCCAGCGGTTCCCTGGCAAATGAGCGTTTGCCAGCTGGGATTGCGACCAAAGTGCAACATCGCTTGATGCCCTTTGCGTTTTCGAAGTGGATTCATCGCCGTAGCTAATTTTAAAGACGCGTCCGCTTTCGCGATGCACTCCGGTGTGTTCGTGGCATTCGCCGGTATCACTCCAGTCGATGGCAAACACGTTTCCGTCGGGACCGGTGCTTAAGTCCATGCCGCGGAACCAGGGATCTTTGGCCAGCAACATGTCGGGCTCGTGGCGCAGAATATAACCGCTGCCGTGTCGCTCGATCCGCTCTTGGTTCGCACGTCGGCCATGAAAGTTAAACGTCAACAGTTTGCCGACATAGGCGTCGGGCCAACGATCGCCTTGATAGATCAATGTGCCGCAATGAGCATGGCCGCCACCGTAATCGTTCGCCGCACCGTCGCGTGACTTGGTCCAGCTTTGCCCGGTATCAAAATGCCAGTGGTCGGCATGCATTTCGATCATCTCATAGGCACGTCGGTTCGGATCGAGCGTAAAGGGACGCGGGAAATGGGCCCCGGGAATCATGTGCCACAGATGGCCGTTAACCGTGTTACAGAAAAACATTTCGCCGACGTCGTTCCAGTCGTGTCCCCAGGGGTTGGTCGTTCCGGCGGTCAAGACTTCGGCGATCTCATGTTTCGGGTGATAACGCCAGATGCCTCCTTCGAGTGCTGGTCGCTGATCGCGAGGCGTCTCGGGTTTACCGATGCGTCCCGGACAAGATCCACCGCAACGACCGTACAGCCAACCGTCGGGTCCGAAGCGGATTCCGTTGGCAAAGTTGTGATAGTTTTGCTGGGCGACATCAAACCCATCTAGCACGACTTCGCCGGGACCATCGGGAACGTCATCACCGTCGGCATCGGGAATAAAGATCAGTTTGGGAGGGCACATTAGCCATACGCCACCGTGGCCAACTTCGATTCCGGTCAACATCTGCACGTCATCGGTAAAAACGGTGCGGGCAACCGACTTGGATGTTGGGTCTTGTTCCGACGCACCGTTGTTGGTGCCGTCCAGGATGACAACACGGTCACGCAGATCGAGTTGAAATCGTTGTTGGCGTTCTGCATAAGTAAAGTTTTCCGCGATCCACAATCGTCCACGCGAATCCCAAGTCATCGCGATCGGGTTCATCACGTCGGGTTCCGATGCAAACGCCGTCACCCGAAACCCGTCAGGGACCGTGAACGTTTCGGCTGCTTCGGTAGCGGTCATCACCGGAGCGTCTGCGAGAGGTTCCGTATTGAAAAGCGGAGGAAACTCGGCGTTGGCAACGGAGGACGCCAGCAGAAGTATTCCGAGCAGCAGAAAGCGATGCATCAGCCAGTTTCCTTGTACAGCAGCGGTAACGTCGTAATGGTTCAGATTAATTAGCGGAGCGAGCTGCCCGGTATGTCACGATACAACTGCCACCTCTCCCCCAATTCGTTGGGGGA
>CAXBHV010000998.1:0-3512 GCA_963974855.1 uncultured Rhodopirellula sp.
GAATCGTTGGGAGAAGATTGAAGGCACGCCATCGATACTCGGTGCGACTTGGGTCGAAGAGGACGAGGCGTTTAATTTCGCACTTTATTCCAAGCACGCCGAGGAGGTGAGGTTGCTGCTTTATTCCAATTCGGACTTAGTCCGACCCGTCTTGGAAGTGTCGCTTGACTATTT
This sequence comes from uncultured Rhodopirellula sp., assembly GCA_963974855.1. Classification (GTDB taxonomy): domain Bacteria; phylum Planctomycetota; class Planctomycetia; order Pirellulales; family Pirellulaceae; genus Novipirellula. The sequence goes on from CAXBHV010000998.1 coordinate 175, forward strand.
AAAGAACAAATCAGGGCCGGTCTGGCATTGCCGCGTCAGCCGCGAAGCAGCCCGCGATGCAAAGTACTATGCCTACCGCGTCGACGGGCCTCCACCGCAACCCGGTTACGATTGGCACTGTTTCGACTTTGAAAAGATATTGCTCGATCCCTCCGCCCACAGCGTTTATTTTCCTAAGGAGTTTAGCCGTGAAGCCGCCTGTATACCCGGATCCAATGCTGGCCGTGCTCCGCTAGGAGTGCTGCCGACAGAGCTCTGCGGATTCGATTGGAGTGATGACCAACAACCACGTCACGATTCGGATCTTGTTATTTATGAACTGCATGTGAAAGGGTTCACTCAGAATCCCAACTCAGGCGTTCCTGATGCGCATCGCGGTACCTTTCTTGGTGTTGTCGACAAAATTCCGTACCTTGTCGAACTAGGAGTAACCGCAGTCGAGCTGATGCCGGTCTTTCAATTTGATCCCGACGATCATAATTATTGGGGCTACATGCCGCTCAATTTCTTTTCGCCGCATCATGCTTATGCAACGGTTCCGGGGGCGTGTCAGCAGCAGCACGAGTTTCGCACGATGGTAAAGGCGTTGCATGGAGCAGGGATCGAGGTGATCTTGGACGTTGTCTACAACCACACCTGCGAAGGTGACCATCAAGGCCCGGTCTATAGTTTTAAGGGCATCGACAACAGTTCTGCGTACATCATCACTGGTAACCCCGACGCTCCGTTTGCGAACTATAGCGGAACCGGAAACACGATGCATACGGCGAACCGTGCAGTGCGACGGCACATCGTCGACAGCCTGCGTTTTTGGGACTCGCAAATGCACGTCGACGGGTTTCGATTCGATTTGGCATCGGTGTTCACTCGCAATTCAGACGGCTCGATCAACTTAAAAGATCCACCGATCGTTAGTGAAATCGGAACCGATGCGGATCTTTCAAACAATCGGCTGATTGCTGAGCCTTGGGACGCCGACGGTGAATTCCAGCTCGGTCAAAAATTCCCGGGCCAACGATGGATGCAGTGGAACGCTCGCTACCGAGATGCGTTGCAGCAATTCGTCCGCGGCGACAAGGGATTGGTTGCCGAGTTGATGACTCGATTGTACGGCAGTGCGGATTTGTTTCCCGACGATCGGATGCACGCTTACCAACCAGCGCTGAGCGTCAACTACATCACCTCACATGATGGATTCACGCTATCCGATTTGGTCAGCTACAACCAAAAACGCAACTGGGCCAACGGCAACAACAACATTGACGGATCCAACGAATCAAGCTGGAATTGCGGATGGGAAGGGGACGATGCCGTGCCCAGCGAAGTGATGAAACTTCGCCAGCAACAAATCAAAAACTTTATTTGTTTGTTGATGCTATCCAACGGGACGCCCATGTTTTGCATGGGGGACGAGTTCATGCAAACACAGCACGGCAACAACAACCCGTACAATCAAGACAACGAAACGAGTTGGCTCGATTGGTCAAGGCGAACCGAATTCGACGCGATCTTTCGCTTCTTTCAAAGGATGATTGCGTTTCGTAAATCGCATCCGTCGATCAGCCGTTCGCGGTTTTGGCGAGACGACGTGAGGTGGTACGGCGCGAGCCATCATGTGGATATGTCCGAATCTTCTAATCAGCTTGCGTTTTGCCTACACGGCGCGTCGCAGCAAGATGCGGACATCTATGTGATGATCAATGCGGGAACCGCCGCTGTCGATTTTGGGATTTTCGAACACGCCATTGGTACGTGGCACCGGGTGGTCGATTCGTCACAGCCGAGTCCCGATGATTTCATCGAAACCGACGACGAGGTTGTCAACGCGTCCAGCTACCACGTCAATGCTCATTCGGTCGTGGTGTTACTCGCAGCGGTGAACCGCTAGCGAAGTTGTTCGCGAATGACTTCCTAAGAACCAGTTGACTTCCTAAGAGACTGTAGGGTGATGTCCCTTCAAAATCGGCTGCATTTGGCGTGGTGCCTGCAACCAGCCTTGCTGGACATACCACTTGGCCGTCTGAGCAATGCGTTGTTGCAACGGTTGATCGGGAACGAAGCCGGTTTCTCGATTCAGTGCCGCAGAGGAGCAGGTCCAAGAGCCGGCCGTTGCTTCCCTCGCTTTGTCGAGGTTGAGAATGTTCGGATGTCGGACGACTTGGGAAACAATCTCATTAATGGCGGCGATGCCCCAAACCGCTGCCTTGGGGCTGCGAATTACCCAGGCATGGTATCGTCCGAGCGATCGGCCGATCATGCGCCCGAGTTCGGCATAGGTCGGATTCTCAGAGTCAGCAGCAAAGTAGATTCCGGTCGCGTCATCGGGATCCGTCGATACGCGACGTCCTTGGCTCGCCGCCATCACAAGTGCCTTGCTAAGGTCTTCGGCGTGGATGACCGAAACATAATCGTCATTGAAACCGGGAGCCAAATGGAACCCGAATTTTGCGACCGTTTTGAACATTTCTAAGCCATCATGATCTCCCTGGCCCATCACGATGGGCGGCCGCACTATGGTTGTCGGCACATCCGCAGCAAACTGCATCGCGGCTCGTTCTCCGGCGAGTTTGCTGCGACCGTAGTTAGAAACAGGGTTGGCGGGGTCCGTTTCAGTACGAGGCTCAGAACCCTGTGACGGCCCAGCGGCAGCAAGCGAGGAAACGACCACTAAGACAGGAACTTGATCACGCCGCGCGCAACACGCTGAGACATTAGCGACGCCCTGTTCGTTGACCCGAGCAAATTCGCGAGTATGCAAACACTTGGTAACTCCCGCCAAATGGTAGACCTCATCAACCCCATCGAGCGAACGAGCGATTGAATTTGGGTCCGTGACATCGCCGACCACAAATCGAGGAGCAAACGGTTCGAGTTGACTGCGATCAGAATGGTCGCGGACCAGACAAGTGACCTCATGTCCACGTCGCGTTAGATCGCGAACTAAATGAGCACCTATAAAACCAGTCGCGCCTGTCACCAAAGAATGTGCCATTGGTCCGCCCCTATCAAAGAAGTTCAACTTGAGATACCAACACCGGCCAAGGGCTCCACCTCGACACTAAAACTACACCATCAGCGATCGAATGCCTTTGCAAAGACTGTGCCATGGTGGGCAGCACAGTAAGGCATGGTCTTGCGAAAAATGTTTGTTGACTGAATCAACGCATCACTCGCTGCCGAGAACAACTTACGTGGCGGCTGAGAATGCGGTGTTTCACTACTCACCAACGACGTCACTCTTGAGTTTGTGTCGCCCTTTGGGGCAACGCTGTGAAGCATTTTTCCCTATAAGGTTTGTGTATTTTTAACGTAGCGGAAGTCGTCAAGACTTTCGATCC
>CAXBHV010000999.1:0-3510 GCA_963974855.1 uncultured Rhodopirellula sp.
GACATTCCAATTGGTCGTCGAGAAGGTGAGCGATGTCACCGAAACCGTGCCCTCAGTCGTGTCACTGCTCGACAAGCTGATCGTGACATTGGCCGTAGGCTGGCTGTTCAAGACGATTGCGAACGTGTCAGTCGTTCCTGACTCCGAAACTGTGGCACTGGTTTTACTCAGTGTGATGCCGGCAGTATCGTTATCTGTATTGATTGCCGTGAACGACTGGTCCGCCATGCTCGCGAACACAGGGTCGCTCGAAGCGTCGAGGACGCTCAGGGTCAGGCTAACGTTTTGGTTCCCATCGGCAACGTCATCGTTGACACCCGTCACGGTGACCGTTTGAGCAACGTTCCAATTCAGCGACGTGAATGTCAGACTCGCCTTGTCGACTGTTGCTTCGCCGGTATCGCCGCTGACGACTGAGATCACCACATCGCTGGCGGGTTGCACATTGAGCAATACCGTGAACGTATCCGTGGTGCCCGCTTCAGTCACCGAGGTTGAACCAGCGGATTGCGCCACGGTGAATCCCGGGCTATCGTTGTCGGTCGTCGTCACAGACACTTGTTGGCTCGCCAAGGCGTCAAATGCATCATCGCTCTGGCTCGCAGTCACCGACACCATGATTGCCGTGGTTGCATCGCCATCCACACTTGGCGGCGAATCATCGACGCCGGTAACCGTGATCGTTTGAGGCGTGTTCCAGTTAGCTGGAGTGAAGGTCAGTGCCGACAAATCGACTATGGCCTCGCTCGAATCAGCGCTTGCTAAGGCAAGAACGACATTCGACAATGGTTGTGAATTCAGCACGACAGTGAAGGTGTCGGTGGTGCCAGACTCCGAAACGGTAGCGATCACTTTGTTGAGAGAAAAGCCGGCCATGTCGTCGTCGATGATCGAGCCGGTTCCCGTGTCGCTCACGTCCACGTTGCGAGCACCCGTCGGCGTACCGGCATTGATCGCCAGAGACGCCGTGAAGGTTTCGGTCAGTTCGGTGATTTTGTCATTGGTGATCGGCACGGAAACGGTTTTATTGGCATTGTCACCAACGGTAAAGCTGATGGTCTGCGTCGCGTGATTGAAGTCACCAGCGGCTGTCATGACATCTGCAAAGCTGATGTCCACATCGACAGCAATATCCAGCGGGTTCGACAGCGACAGCGTGAAGTCCAGCATTCCGACCGCTTCATTGACAGTCACGTCGTCGATCGCAAATATTGCCGTGTCGTTATCGGTGATCGTGCCGGTTCCCGAGTCGCTGACGTCGACGCTGCGAGCACCCGTCGGCGTTCCGGCATTGATCGCCAGTGACGCCGTGAAGGTTTCGGTCAGTTCGGCGATGTTGTCATCGGTGATCGGAACCGAAACAGTTTTGTCGGCATTGTCACCGGCGGCGAAGCTGATGGTCTGCGTCGCGTGATTGAAGTCACCGGCGGCCGTTCTGACATCCGCGAAGCTGACATCCACATCGACGGCGATATCCGGCGGATTCGACAGCGACAGCGTGAAGTCCAGTGTCCCCGAATCTTCGTTGACCGTCAAATCGTTGATCGTGAACGCGGCCGTGTCGTCATCGGATGTGGTCACCGTAACCGTCTGATCAGCCAGAACGTCGTACACATCATCGGAGGACGCATCGTTAACAGACACCGTGATGGTTGTCGTTTCATCACCGTCGACAATGTTGTCGTTCAGCCCCGTGATGTTGACGGTTTGTGCGATATTCCAATTGGCGGACGTAAACGTCAGCGAACTTGCGTCGATGGCCGCGTCTGGACTGGCGTTCAGCGACAGATCCAGCACGACATCGGAGGATGGTTCAGACGTCAGTACGACCGTAAACAAATCCACATCTGATGTGCCGTCTTCGGAAACCGTTGCTGCGGTCTTGCTAAGTGTGAATCCTGCGGTACCGTTGGCCATCACACCAGTGTTGATTACATGTTGAATTGACCTGTTACTAGTGAGTGCCGTGCTGTCAACTAACGTGACCGCGACTGCTTTGCGCTGAGTTGTTGTTTCAGTACCGACTCGCTTATATGTCAGATTTCGCAACAATGCCTGAGTCGCAGCGACCGTCGCGCTATTGAGGAGACTGACGACCAGTGGGGTGGCTCCTACACCACCGGAAAACGTCCCCATAAGCAGGCCGCCATAAGTGATGTTGTTTCCGCTGACTCCGATTTCACCGGTGTCCGTTCCGTCATCTTGAATGGAGAGTCGATCAGCAGCATCACCAAAAGTAGCAAACTCCGCAGTCAGCAATCCCGTGTCGAAGTTCGAAGAATTTGAGTCCGTCAATGTCGCGTTTGAGAACAGCAGTGATGGCCGAGCACCCAAGTCGTGAGCCGTGGCCGAATTAGTACCTTTCGAGATCAAGGGGGAACCTGGGCTTACATCTCCTTCCACAGTGCCAGTCAACACCAACTGAAAGCTTGGGATGTCAGGATCATTTGTCACGAACTGCATCGTCCCAAATTTGACTCCGGGCGTGGAAGTAAGTAATTGAACAGTCAAAGAAGCTGTTGCACCCGCCGCGACCGATGATGGCGGACTGCCAACAACACTTAAACCGGGGGGTAACTGATAACTTGAAAGTGTCAGTGCCTGATACCCCTCATTGCGGATGGTAAAAGTCCGCTGAACAGCAGCGCTGCCGGAAGCAACTGACCCAAAGTCGATCGGCGTCGTTCGTTTATCGATCAGTATGTTGTCGTCGGAATCTGAAACACGAATCGATGCCGCACCCTGAACCGCCACAGTAAAGCTGGATCGGCTGATCTCGGCGCTATTAACTTCGAACCCAACCTGCCAGGTGCCAGTCGATCCTTGAAAACCCGCAATCGACCGCGACCAATACCACCATGAAAATCGATAATCGCTGGTAAATGTGTATGTGTTGGAAAACGCCAGCGATCCATCAGGACGATAGTATCGCCAGGACATCACATCACCATTGTTCAGTCCGTAGGTTTGAACCCAGAAATAAAGCAGATCCGATCCATTTGTACCGACTGGCACAGTGTTTATTCCCTCAATTCGTTCGGCAACGTCCGGTGAGGGATCATAATTGCTTACACCACTGGCATAGGCAAAGACTGATGCGTCACCGCCATAGGGAAGTGGAGTCACCCAGTACGAATTCGGCGCGAAGCCCGCTTCAATCTGACTGCCACGATAGAAAGCTGTGTAATGAACATGAGAACCCGTGCTGTTGCCGGAACTCCCCATCAGACCGAGAACGTCACCCGCATTAACAGTATCGCCAATTTCGACCGTTATCGAATTCGCAGACAGATGGCCATATTGCGTAACCCAACCGTTTCCGTGATCGACATAGACTGCATTCCATGGACTGCTGCTAAAGCTAGTTTCACGGTCGAAGTTGCTTCCGCCATCGATCCTTGTTACCACGCCTGCAGCGGCCGCAACCAGAGGAATACCCCGATCCTGAGCATCAAAGCCCCACGGACCGGCATCAATCGCATCATGCCCGTCGTATTGATACGGCCCAAG
>CAXBHV010001000.1:0-3507 GCA_963974855.1 uncultured Rhodopirellula sp.
CCGCTGCCAGTATCGCTTTTTCGCGGCAGAAGCGAAAAGTGATCATGGTGGTGGCAATTAGCCGAGTAGAATTCGGCCGACGTTGATGTAGATCACAATCCCCAAGATGTCGACGATTCCGGCGACAAACGGATTGCTCATTAGCGCTGGGTCCAATCCCGCACGCTTGAAGACGATCGGCAACGTCGCGCCACACATACAGCCGCAAACGATAACCGCCAACAACGTGATCGGAATGACCAACGCGTCGCGGACCGAAGGAGCCACGAAAATCGCAACGGCAAAACCAATCAATGCTAAAAAACTGCCTAGCAACAACGAAACGATGCTCTCGCGAATCAAGACGCGGTGCCAGTCACGGAACTTGACTTGGCCGCTTGTCATCGCGGTGATAACCAACGTGGCCGACTGGCTGCCCGAATTACCCCCTGCACTTATGATCAGCGGGATGAACCAGACCAACCAGACAAACGTCTGCAATTCGTCTTCGTAATGACGCAGAGCAAAGGCGGTCAACAAAGCGGCAAAAAACAAAATCGTCAGCCAAATCCCTCGTTTCCACGACAGCTTCAGCAAACCGATGCGAAGAAAGTCGTCTTCCAAGGGGGCCACCGCTGCAATCCGCTGTGCGTCCTCGGTCAATTCCTCACGAACCACGTCGATCACGTCGTCGTGAGTAATGATTCCGAGCAATCGCCGACTAGCGTCGACCACCGGAATGGCTAACAAATTAAATCGCTCGACTTTATGAGCCACCGATTCTTGATCCTCAGTCACCAGAGCGACGACGACATCGGTTTCCATCATGTCACCGAGCGTTACCTCGGGGTGTGCGAGCGACGAAACCAATTGCCGTGTCGAGACGATTCCGCGGAGCGAATCGTCTTCGTCAACGACGTACAAGTAGTAGATCGTTTCGAGCTGGCTTGCTTGACGCCCCAGTTCATCGAGCGCTTCGCGAGCACTCAATTTCTCACCTAGCTTGGCGACCTCGGTCGTCATCAAACCGCCCGCGGTCTCGCCCTGATACGAACGAAGACGCTGGATATTGCGACGATCTCGGACCGGCAGCAACGGCAAAATTTCTTGGACGCGTTCGTCCGACAATTCTTGGATCAAGTCGACGCGATCGTCCGCCGGAATCTCTTCGACCAGCGCGGCAACTTGCGACGGATCATGATCGCGAAGCATCTCCAATTGGCGTTCTTCGCTGAAGTAGCCAAAAATCTCCGAGCGACGCGATGGCTCGGCAAATTGCAGTACTTCCCACGCTTCTTCGTTGGAAAGCCCCTCCATGAACTCCGCGGTTCGCCCCGGGTTCAGGGTGGTGCAGAACTCTTCGAGCTCAGCCCGATTTTGCTCAGCCAACATTTCTCGTATTTCAGGGAGGAAGAGAGTGTTGACCATGGTAATTATCAGAAAAAACGCAGTAATGCGTTCATTTCATAGGCATAAGAGATTGGATTAATTTGTCTAAGTGGGTATCCGAAAAGGGGTCTGACCCTCTCCGGCGAGGCAAAAAACTCAACAAAAACGACTCGCTTCTTCCAAAGGGTCAGACCCCTTTTCGGATACTCTCTAAGAAGCGGCTAAAATCGAACGAACACAAGAGTCGCGGCGGCAGCCATTTCGGCAACCACCGCGATTCGCAACTTTCAGAGTTTGATCAATGAACTTTCAAGCGACGTCGACATGATCTTTGCAGGCCGCGATCTTTGCCGAAAGTCTTGGCGACTTTCGCTACGCAGTGACTCTGAAAATTAAACCAAGCAGCAATACTTAGTTGCTGACGCGTTCGATGTACTCACCCGATCGCGTATCGATCTTGATCACGTTGCCTTCTTTGATGAATCCAGGCACGTTGAACTCCGCACCGGTTTCCACCTTGGCTGGTTTGGTGACATTGGTCGCTGTGTCCCCCTTGGTGCCGGGGACGCATTCGATCACAGCCAATTCGACGTGATTCGGTGGTTCGACGGAGATGGCGTTGCCGTTGTACAGCGTCATCGAGCAGGCCATGCCGTCCTTCAAATACTTCCAGATGTCGCCTGCAACATCGCTGGTGACCTCGAACTGCTCGAACGACTCGTTATGCATGAAAACGTAGTCTTCACCGCTGCGATACAAAAACTGTACGTCGGTCGTTTCCACGTCTGCCGATTCGAGTGAGTCGCCCCCTTTATAGGTGCGATCAAGCGACGTTCCGCGGATCAAATTCTTCATTCTGCATTTGTAAAATGCGTTTCCCTTACCTGGTTTAACAAACATCATTTCCGTCATGATGTAAGGTTCACCATCAATTTGGACCTTAAGTCCTTTGCGGAAGTCACTTGTGTTATAAGTAGCCATAGACGACGGTCCCGTCTTTACGAGTCAATGTTTTCGGGGGATAGGGATTTTATAAATTGATTGATTGCATCCACTAGATACTGAATGATCCAGGAAACTTCCCCTAGCGAAACGGACAAGTTCAAACCCGTGCCGGCTGAACCGAAAAACGACTCAGCACCCCAGTCTCAGGAGCAACCGGACCAGATTCTAACGCGATCGCGGGTTCTTGTCCCGCCCCGTCCAGGCGAGCTTTTCTCAGCCTCAAACTCAGCCCCCGTTGCCGCTGCGGTGGATTGGCAAACGGCGATGCGGAAGGCAATTCGCAGCGGAAAACAGCTACTTGAGCGACTGGAATTGCCCGCCGACGCCTTTCGTGAGCATCTCGAGACGTTTCCGACCTTCGTTCCGTTGGAATTTTTGAGCCGGATGGCCCCAGGCGACCCCGCCGACCCGCTGCTTCGCCAAGTATTGCCGGTTAGCGACGAATTGATTTTGGATCCCCACTTTGTCTCTGACCCCGTTGGGGACCTCGATTCGCTAGCCGCCGGGGGGGTGATCCACAAATACGACGGCCGCGTCCTGCTGATCGCCTCAGGCGTCTGTGCGGTGCACTGCCGGTACTGTTTTCGACGCGAATTTCCCTATCAAGATGCAGGTTCACGACGCGAAAACTGGGCTCCGGCCATCGACTACGTTCAATCTCACCCGGACGTCGAAGAAGTGATCCTCAGCGGCGGCGACCCGCTGACTCTGACCGATGCCAAACTTTTCGATTTAATCGACCGAATTGATGCGATTCCGCATGTTCGCCGAATTCGGATCCACACTCGATTGCCGATCGTGATCCCCCAACGCGTCACCGAAGCCCTCTGCAGCAAACTGAAAAAAACGCGTTCAGCAGTTTGGTTCGTTGTGCACTGTAACCACGTCAATGAGTTAGACTCGTCAGTGATCGCTCGGATGGAGATGCTTGTTGACGCGGGAATCCCCGTTTTGAATCAAGCCGTCTTGCTACGTGGCGTGAATGACGACGAACAAACGCTGGTCGATCTGTGCATGAAGTTGGTCAACCATCGCATCCAACCTTATTACTTGCATCAGCTCGATCGGGTGCGGGGCACGAAACACTTTGAAGTACCGGTCCAGCAGGGGCTAGAACTGATCAACCGCATCCGC
>CAXBHV010001001.1:0-3507 GCA_963974855.1 uncultured Rhodopirellula sp.
CTGATGCCGAGCGGCCCTTGATCGTGTTTCCCGAAGGGACCACGAATCGCACTAACGACGTGCTCAAACCGCTGCTCGATGGCGTCACGTTTATGGCTCGGGCTGCCGCGCGACGCCGCGATAAAAAGCATGGCGGCAAGGTCGTGATGCACCCGATCGCGATCAAGTACCTGTGTAAAGATCGAATCGATTCATGGGCGAATGAACAGCTGTCTAAGATGGAGTCCCATTTGGGATGGACGACGTCGCTGAACCCCTCGATTCTCAGTCGCACCATCCGTCTTGCCGAAGCGCTATTGGCTCTTCGCGAGGTTCAGTACTTGGGCAGCACACGGTCGGGGGACCTTCCTAAGCGTCGCGATGAGTTGATCAACCATCTGCTCAACGACACCGAGACACGACTGAAAATGTCTTCGGGGGATGCCGATTTGCGAACCCGAGTTCGTGCGATTCGCACCAAAGTCTCGTCGATTTGGTTTTCTGAAAATCCCGATGAACAAGAAAAGGTGCTATTGAAAAACGACATCGTGGCCGCCGATCTGGCTCAGGAGTTAGTCTCCTATCCCAATTGTTATCTCGAGTCCGATGACGTGACCGATTCACGTATCGTCGAAACGATCCAACGGATGCAGGAATCGTTGTGGGGCAAAGCGGATGTGGGGATCGATCTGCATGCGGTGATCGAGTTTGATTCGGCAATCCCGGTGCCTGCCGAGAAGGCACCTCGGGGCGTCGAGGATCCGTTGCTTGTAGAGCTCCGCGATCGCTTAGCCACCATGATCGCTCGATTATCCAAAGAAGCACGGCCGCTGCAGGCTGAATCCGCAACGTAATTGCAAATCGTAGGGCGCAATTCGAAACCGGCAAAACATCAGTGTGAGGAAGCAGTCGACGGACCAGCAGTGCAATCGTACATTGCCTTAAAATCGTCTCGCTTCTGCGACTTGCTCTAACCTTACTTGCGCCCAGTGGCCGTCCTTGCCGCTTGGGGGGACAAGGCCACTCGTCTCGCTTCTAGAGAAGGAATCTAACATGATCATTGGGGTACCCACCGAAGTTAAGACCGACGAATATCGCGTGGCATTGCTGCCGGTGGGAGTCGAAGAGTTGGTCGCTCGAGGCCATCAAGTCCTGATTCAATCCGGCGCCGGCGTGGGCTCAGGCGTGACCGACGAAGACTACCTGCAATGTGGTGCCGAGCGGTGCGAAACCGCCGACGAGGTGTTCCAGCGAGCCGAGCTGATCATCAAAGTGAAAGAGCCTCAGCCCGAAGAGTATGCCAAGGTGCGGTCCGGGCAAATCCTGTTTACCTACTTTCATTTTGCCGCCAGCCGTGATTTGACCGATGCGATGCTCGAAACGGGATCGACCTGCGTCGCCTACGAAACATTGCGTGACGAACAGGGGCGATTGCCGCTATTGACCCCGATGAGCGAAGTGGCGGGGCGGATGAGTATCCAAGAAGGCGCCAAGTATCTCGAAAAACCACAGATGGGCCGAGGCATTTTGCTCAGCGGTGTGCCCGGCGTTGCACCGGCGCACATTACCATCCTGGGCGGCGGCGTGGTCGGTGCCAATGCGGCAAAGATCGCGGCAGGCTTCGGCGCCGATGTGGCGATTCTCGATGTCAACCTCGAACGACTTCGCTACCTCGATGACGTGATGCCCGCCAACGTCAACTGCTTGTACAGCGACCGACATAACATTCTCGAACAACTCGAACGCGCCGATTTGGTGATTGGTGCGGTGTTGATTCCCGGAGCCAAGGCACCTCGATTGGTGCGAGCCGAAGATTTGAAGCGGATGAAGCCGGGCAGCGTCGTGATCGACGTCGCCGTAGACCAGGGAGGCTGCATCGAAACCACTCGCCCTACCACGCATAGCAGTCCAACTTATATTATCGACGATGTGGTGCATTATTGTGTTGCCAATATGCCCGGTGCCGTGGGACGTACCAGTACATTTGCCCTTTGCAACGCGACGCTGCCGTGGGTGATTCGGATTGCCAGTGCCGGCTTGAAGGAATCGGTCAATGCCTCTGCACCGTTGCGATCAGCCGTTAATATTCATCAAGGCAAAGTGGTCCATCAGCCTGTCGCGGATGCGTTTGGGTTACCCTGTGAAACGTTTTAGAGGTCGCAAATGGCAAGCGGAAACGACATGAAACGTCATTGGCAACTCGATCCGCAACTCGACTTTCTCAATCACGGTTCGTTTGGCGCCGTGCCCACTGTCGTGCTGCAGGCTCAGCAGACGTTTCGGGACCAATTAGAAAGCGATCCCATTCGCTTTTTGGCCCCGGAACGTGAATTGGAACCGAAGCTCGATCACGTGCGTGGTGTGCTTGCTGAATTGGTCGGCGCTGATGATCGCGACGTCGCGTTCGTGCTCAATGCGACGGACGGGGGGAACGCCGTCCTTCGCTCGTTTCCGTTTGCCAATGGCGACGAAATGGTCGTGACCAATCATGGTTACAACGCGTGTATCAACGCGGCTAAATTTGCAGCCGAGCGTGGCGGTGCGACGGTGCGAGTGGCCAATGTGCCCTTTCCGATTCGCGATCCTGGCCAAGTGGTCGATGCGATCGAACAGCAGCTAAATGATCGCACGCGATTGATCATGATCGACCATATCACTAGTCCCACAGGACTCGTCTTTCCCGTTCAAGCGGTCGCGGAACTGGCAAAACGTCGCGGCATTCGTGTGTTGGTCGATGGGGCACATGGGCCGGGCATGGTTCCGCTGGATCTTCGCAACCTGGGGGTGGATTACTACACGGCAAATCACCACAAGTGGCTGTGCGCACCCAAAGTGTCGGGGTTTTTGTGGGTGCACCCCCAATGGCAGAGCGAAGTGCGACCAACGATCATTAGCCACGCGGCGAACCAACCGCGTCCGAATCGATCGCAATTTCTCGCGGAATTTGATTGGAAGGGAACGTTTGATCCCACACCCATTTTGGCATTGCCGCGAGCGATTGAGTTTTTGAGCTCGTTTTATACGGGCGGATTGGATGAATGGATGCAAGTCAATCGGAATCTCGCGATCGATGCGTTAGAGGTGTTGTCTCGCGGATTGGGGATCGAGGTCACGACGCCGCTCGAAATGATGGGCAGCCTTGTGACGGTGCCATTGCCGAAAAGTGATAATTCTAACTCGGGTGATAACCACAACACGCTACAATCGCGACTGCGTCAGAAATACAATATCGAATGTCCGGTCTTTCCTGGGATCCAACCCGGAACTTATCTGCTTCGGATTGCGCTTCAGGCCTACAATGATCTCGATCAAGTCGACCGATTGGTCAGCGCCCTTCGTGACGAATTGGGTTTTCGCTAACCTGTTGTCGCCTAGATCGAATGACGAGATCCCCACACGCGTTCGATAAGACGCTGTCTCGACAGGCCCACGCAAAACAGGGCCACGCAAAACAGGGCCACGCAACTCACTTTTGAATTGACACAGAGAACTCATGTCGAAAAGTCTTGATACTGAAAACGCCGTCGC
>CAXBHV010001002.1:0-3502 GCA_963974855.1 uncultured Rhodopirellula sp.
GCCACAATCAAACAGAACTTTCAGCTCGTTGACACGCCAATACGTTTGCACGGCCGCGCGCGAGTAGCCTTCGATGGTTAGACCATTGTGAACGTGAGACAGAACAGGAAGGTTTTCAACCATCGGGCCGCAGGCATGAGTGCAAAGTGGAAAGGAACGTGCTCAGGCCCGAACAAGATATCGTGAAGGATTGGTTTGCTGTACCGGACGCGATCAGCGACGATTAACGCATGCGGATGGGCATATTGCTCGCTTCGATCGCTTTGGTGCCATAGTTATCCACTTCATTGACATTCAAGCTGTCTGAATAGTTCGCCGTACGGACGACATAGATATCGCCATGCTCGTGCTGCTGGACCGCTGCCCCATGGTGCCGGGTCAATTCAAGCGTGGCCAAGAACCATCCAATCAGCGACGATTTGTGAATGCCACCGGCAACCAGGTCCATTAATTGAACCTGTTCCGTCTTCTGCAAACGCTCGTGGATCCGCTGCATATAAACGTGGATCGGCGTATCGTCGTAAATAACTTCGGTCGCTGGCGGGCCGGCGGCTTCTCGCATGATTCGCCCAAACGCGCTGACCAAATCCCAGATTTCCAGGTCGATGATCGGTTGGTCCCCCAAGTCGACTCGTCGGGTGGGCAGATCGTCGGACATGCGTTCATACCGCTGCTGCCAACGTTGCCCCATTTCGTCAAGAATCGAGGCGGCGTCACGGATTTCTTTGTATTGCAGCAACCGCTCGATCAGCTCGGATTGCGGGTCTAGAATCTCCTCTTCTTCGCTCTCTTCGACGATTTTTGGCAGTACAGCCTGGCTCTTCATCTCGACCAAGGTCGAAGCCAGGTCGAGAAAATCGCCCACATCCCCCAGATCCAACTCTTGCAGAATGTCCATGTAGCCAAGGTATTGGTCGACAATTTTGGACAGCGACATTTCAGGCAACGCAACTTCTTGGCGGCGAACCAAGTAGAGCAGCAGGTCCAACGGACCACGGTATGCTGGCAATTCGACACGGAAATTCATGGTTTTGCCGGGGCCCGATGCGGTGCGAACGGAGCGAATGGAGAAGATGGGGGGAGATGACGAGCGGAAAACGTAACTATCCACAACTCCCATTAGCTTAGCAACCGCAATCACTCTAGACACGTTTTTATGGTCATTTGCAGTGTTTTCACGTGAACATTGATCGTCCTGGCCCTGTCCTCGCCGGTGGTGACGGCCACGGGCAACGACGTTTCGCTACTGATCTCGTCGTAAGCCCTTGTTGGTTTTTGTCGCCAAAATTATCATGCTACGCTCGACAAAGCGGTTCAATCCAAATCCTCGTAGATGACGACACCCCCCATCTGATGAGCAACGACAATCAGCGGCACGTGCTCAGTGCACTTGTCCAAAACGTTCCAGGCGTTCTGGCCCACATTTCCGGCATGCTTGCCTCGCGCGGATACAACATCGATTCGCTAGCGGTCGGTGAGACTGAAGACAAACATCTTTCTCGTATGACGTTCGTCGTCGTGGGAGACGACCGCGTACTTGAGCAGGTCGGCAAGCAGTTGGAGAAGATTGTCACGGTCGTCCAAGTTCTTGACGTCAGCAGTCGAGATTACGTCGAGCGAGACTTGTTGTTGATGAAGATCAAGGCCCCCGCCGGTCCGGTTCGCAGCGAAATCCGAGAGCTTGTCGACATTTTTCGTGGCAAGATCGTCGACGTAGGCCCCAGCGAAATCATGGTCGAAATCAGCGGTCGCGAGAACAAAGTGCAAGCGTTCATCGAGCGGATGCGCCCCTACGGGATCACAGAACTGGCTCGCACCGGACGCATCGCGATGGTTCGCAGCGACCCCGGAGTGCCACGCATCAGCGACTCGCCCAAAGTGGTGACGGTCTAACGATTCGTCGTTCCGTCGCTCCCCTCTGAGTTTTCAAATAAACAAATAGACTTTCCTTTACTCAACAACCCAAAGATTTGAGCCCCGTTATGGCTGCTACGATTTACTACGAAAACGATGCGGATTTGTCTCACCTTAAAGGCAAGACTGTCGCAATTCTTGGCTACGGTTCGCAAGGCCACGCACAGGCTCAAAACCTTCGCGATAGCGGATGCGAAGTGATCATCGGGCAACGTCCCGGTTCGGCGAACTACGACTTGGCCGTCTCGCACGGTTTCAAGCCGATGTCGATCGACGAAGCAACCAAAGCAGCCGATGTCATCAACGTTTTGCTTCCCGATGAAGTCCAAGGCGACATCTATCGTCAAAACATCGAGCCCAACTTGAAGCCTGGCAACGTCTTGATGTGCTCGCACGGTTTCAACATCCACTTCGGTCAAATCGAGCCACCAAAGGGAATCGACACTCTGTTGGTTGCTCCTAAAGGCCCTGGCCACTTGGTGCGTAGCGAATATGAAAAGGGCGGTGGCGTCCCTTGTTTGATCGCATTGGGCGAAGGTGCTTCGGAAACCACCAAGCAAATTGGTTTGGCTTACGCCAAGGCGATTGGCGGAACTCGCGGTGGTGTGATCGAGACCACGTTCGCCGAAGAAACCGAAACCGACTTGTTCGGCGAGCAAGTGGTTCTCTGTGGTGGCGTCAGCGAGTTGGTGAAGGCCGGCTTTGAAACGCTTGTCGAAGCTGGTTATCAGCCTGAAATGGCCTACTTTGAGTGCATGCACGAATTGAAGCTGATCGTCGATTTGTTGTACCAAGGTGGTTTGAGCTACATGCGTTACAGCATCAGTAACACTGCCGAGTACGGTGACTACGTCAGCGGCCCACGCATCATCACACCTGAAACCAAGGTCGAAATGAAGAAGATTTTGACTGAAATCCAACGCGGCGAATTCGCTCGCAAGTGGATTTCGGAAAATCGTGCCGGTGCACCTTTCTTCAAGGCCACGCGTCGTTTGGAGCGTGAGCATGGCGTCGAGCAAATCGGTCGTGGTCTTCGCCGCATGATGACTTGGATCGACGAAAAGGAAGTTTGATCCATGGCAACGTCAGATCAATTGCCAGTGCTTCAGGTAACGGATCTGACGCAGATGCAAATCGAGATGGTTCGGCGTTGGCACGTCGAACCAATCGATCATGCTTTTGTAGGACTGAAGGGTCTTGTGTGCGACCAACACGCCATCAACTTTCGGTTGTGGCATGAAGAGGACAAGGCTCGCAATCCCACCGCGACCGATTCGGAAATTGCTACCGTCAAACGCACGATTGATGGTTTGAACCAGCAGCGTCATCAGCAGATTGAAAAAGTGGATGACGCGATTTCCGAAGCGATCGCTGCTGCTGGGGTGGATGCTCCAGCGGATGCGCCGATCAACACCGAGACTGCGGGCAGCGTGATCGATCGCCTTTCGATTTTGTCGCTACGGCTGTTTCACTACGGTGAACAGTGCCAGCGAAGTGACACGGAGGAAGAGCATCGCGTGAAAGTGTCTCAGCGACTTGCGGTTTGTGAGACGCAGCTTGTCGATTTGTCATTGTCGCTACAGCAATT
>CAXBHV010001003.1:0-3493 GCA_963974855.1 uncultured Rhodopirellula sp.
TCTTAGTAGTCCACGTCGCGACTCCGGTGAACGTATGCAGAACGCGAGATACCAAGGGGCAATACGCGAAAGCGGACGCCGGTGAACTGCTGAATTTCCCCGGTGTCACCGCGCAATATGACGAACCGACGAACCCCGACTTGCGAATCGACTCGAGTCAACAGAGCGTTGATGAATGTGCCGACGCCATCATCAAACTGCTACGAACTCGCGAAATCATCCGCTAGTCGGGTAATATTAAGACCACCGGAACTATCAGTGCCGTCGCGGAACTCACGCGAGTGTTCGATTTGTTCGGCGATTCACGAAAGTCTTGGCGACATCCGCTACGAGTCATCCCGTCATTTATCGCCGTACGGGGATCTCGTAGTTCAAAATTCGCTTGCCGTCTTGTTCGCCGGCACGCAGCAACATTGTTGACCCGATTAGCATCTCGGCATCGTTCCAGTAGAACTCGCGACGCACCGTTTCGCCCGGCTTGACCGTGATAAATCGCCGCTGATATTGTCTTCCGCCCTTTGGGAAAAGCATACAATCGTAAGCTTGAGTGATGTTGGAGTGGTTTGTCATTTCCACTTCGACTCGCAGTTGGTTATCTGCCAACAGACGCGTTTCCGTTTCGATCTGTAAACCAATCGGGCCGACGGTCAGCTCGCGATAGACGACAAATTTCTTTGGCGGAATCGTTTGATGCTCGAACTGAAGTGGCAATTCATATTTGCCGACCTTTGCACTGTTGCCCAATACGAGATTGAATTGCAGCGAGGTGCTCTTGCTGGCCTGCAAACCCCACGGGATCTCAGGTTCGTTGAAGGACCAATGTTCTGGGGCCTGAATGCTAAGCGTCCCTCCCAAGCCCTCGCGTGTCGGGTTCGCGAAGGTGATATCAACCGACTGCGTTTGCCCGAGCAGGCTATCCACTTGCTCTTGTTCGACTTCGACTGACATTCGAAATGCGAGTAGTGTGGGATCGGCACCGGACACAAAGATAGGACGAGGACCGATCTTAATTCGGTGGGCAGCGTGACCGTCGATCGTTTCTAGTTTCAACGGTTGTCGTCGCCCCCAGATATCAACCACCTCGACTTGTTCGCCAAAGTAAATCACTTCTTCACGTTCGGTCGGCGCCCACAACATCACCACGGCGCGATCCGATCCGGCAAAGACGATATTATCCGCCTTGCTTCGCAACCTCAGCGAACCCATCTGCCGCAAATTGCCGATCATTAACGACGTGGTGCGCCACGGCAACAGCATCTCTTCGGGGCGTCCATCTGCGGTCAACAATCCTCGCTCTGGATCACGTGGATGACTGACAAACGCAGCTTGAACACGGTGTTTTCGCACCGTTGCCATTCGCTTGGCGAGATCCAAAATCCGTGTATTGCGATCGTAACGTCCTTGATCGATAGGTTCGACCACAACCCAAGTTTGCGGACCACGTCCGCTGCCTTGTTGCTCTTCCAACCGCAGATATTCATCAAGCTCATCGGCAGTCAATTCGGGATCGCCCGAACGTTGCACCGCACTCCACGATGTTTCCGCAGGTAGCAAATCACGCTCGGTCCACGGCCAACAAATCGCGACCTCGATCGGTTGCCCGTAACCTTGCAAGCCCGTTGCGATTGCCGCAATCGATTCCTGTAGATGACTGCGGTCTAAGAAACTGTAGTCATGGTTTCCGCCCAGTTGCCACATTTTCACCTTCAGCGTCAGACGAGTCATCACTGGCTCGAGCAAAGGTTGCCAGACCCGTGAATCGCGAAACAACTGAGACGCGACGACATCGCGGCGGCCGCGAATATCGTAAAGTGGCACCTGCGATTCAGGAGGTACGTCCAACAACCCAATCGTTTGAATGCCGACGTCTTGCAACCGCGAACTGGCTTCCAAAATTCGGTCCGCAGTCGCGGTGTCGTTGGGTTCGATCCAACTAGGAATTTTGACCCAGTTGATGCCCAACTGAGCCAGCCATCCCGCCAGTTCGCGTGGCGGCATGTCACGGCTAGCTTCAAGCAACGTCCATCCGAAACTTCCTTGATTGGATTGACCAATCGCCGGGTCCACCACCGCAAACGTTGTTTCGGTTGCCAATGTGCGCAGGTTTCGACCTTGAAGTGAGGCCATCACGCGATAGAACCCAGGCACCAGTTCCGCTTTTTTCCAGTGCACTTCCATGCCACGTGGTCGGCTAGGTCTTGTTGATGTTGACGAAGCGCTCGTGGACGCTATCTCCGCTGCAACCACGTTAGGGATATCTGCAAGTTGCCGATCAATCTCGTGACCATCGACATCAAGCAGCCGAAATAAAACCTGAGTCGCACCGCTGGGCAATCCTAACACCGTCGCCGCCACATCCACAGGACTGCCCACCGTGTGGATCCCCATAGGATTGTCCGTTACGAGTTGCAGCTGTGGAAACGGCTCAATGCTGATGTCGTCAAATCCAATTTCACCGCGTATATCCTCGAGCCCGTCTTCGGCGCCCTCAACAATCAGACGAACGAATACGCCAGTGGCTGAGCGTGGCGCACGGATGCGATCGAGCACCAACTCGGTCCAGTCAGTGGTCCCGGTGATCGATTCGGTCAAATGCGTCTCGACCTCTTCGCCTTTGTAATCGACAAAAACAAACTCTGCCCGGGCGCGGTCATGCCGCAACCCTTGGGTCATCACTTTGACGCTGAACCGATATTGATAGACGTGGCTGGTTTTCACGGGCGGCGATTGCACCATCACCAAACCGCCATCCAGTTCAATGTTTAAATAGCGATCCACCATCGCGTCGGCAAGCGATGGCGGCAGCACCGGCAAACTTTTGATGTGTTTACGTAACCGAGGCCACTCGCGAATGACCATGGTGTCGATGGCGAGCAACTGCTGCTGCGCAGCGGGGTTCTTGGCCGCAATGGCCACTTTGACATATTTGGGATAGCGACGGCCTACGCGTCGCTGCCAGTCGTCGGGCCAGTCATCGAAGTTCATGTCGCTGGCGCGGCCAAAGTTCCAAATGTGACGCGGCAACTTATCAGCCGGCACAGCAGCCGTGGCGTCACGAGAACTGGATTGCTCGGCCGAGCCTGAAGCCAAGCTGTTTGCTAGCGAAGGAGATTGAGCCGAGACGATTGCGGGGGATGCCGCCACGGCGCAGAGCCCTAGCACCGCTACCATGATCGCAGAAACGATCCGGCGGCAATCGCCATACTGGCTTTCGTTTCGATAACGGCAGAGTAAAATGCCGCCGATTCGAAGGTTCATTTGCAAACGAAAGTAGGAATTCTGTGGCTGAAGTCAAAGTGGCGGTACGATTGGATAACTTGCGAACTCCGTTACGCAAATCGCTGCCGCTGGTTGCTGCAATGGGCGCATCGGCAATCGAAATCGACGCGCGCAACGGCATCCGCCCTTCTGAATTGTCGGACACTGGGCTGCGACAATTGCGGAAAATGCTGGATGATCTAAATTTACGGGTTGCTGCGGTCCGTTTTCCCAC
>CAXBHV010001004.1:0-3492 GCA_963974855.1 uncultured Rhodopirellula sp.
CTCGGATCGCAACTCGGTGTCGGAGCCTATCGTGCACTGGTCGAAGAAAAGCTGAATGGCGTAATGGTCTCGGTTTCCGGGCAATTTGACTTGCACTTTGTCCCGTTCAACCAACTGGTCGACCCAGAAACCTTGGTCACCAAGGTGCGATTTATCGAGCAAAACAGCGATTTTCATCGCTTGGCTCGTTTCCTGGAAACCTGTATCGATAACTAAGTCGCCGTCGCCGCAAAAAACGCTCGTTCCCAGGCTTTCCGCAAGGGAACGCGCTGCATTCGAGGCTCCTGCCTCACGCCCGACACGGCAGCCGATTCAGGAAATTTTGTTATTGCCTTGGCCGCCGAGCAATCACGATAACAACCCGAAGCGTAAGCGAGGGACCGCGTCAAGAGAGAGAGTCCCTCGCTGACGTGTCGGGTTGTGATCTTTTCGGTCGGCCGCTCTGGGCAGTGAGGCGGCAACTAGCAGTGCTGCTCACCCGAAACTCACGCGTGAGTTTCGCATGCGATTTTGCGAGCCATGAAAAGCCAGCCTCGACGAAGGTTGGCTTTTTTTGCGTCCTGATCCTGACAAATCTCAACTTCTGGGCGGTTCTAGCCCGCTCGTTGGGACCAAATTGGTAATGCCGGAAGTCCGTAAATTCATCGTTTCCGCTAGAAACTTCTGTTTAATGCAGGGGTTAAAAGCATCAGCTGTGTTCGATGTGACTGCCTGCATAATCGATGTGCCCGCCATAAATCCTCTAATCTAGGCGATTCGCCGAGGGCTTTATGCGAGGAATTCAGCCAGTCGTGATTAACATAGCCAAGTGGCAAAACGGCAGGGTGCCGCCCCGAATCCAAAATCGCCCGCTCCCTGTCATTAATGGCTTCCTCTTCCACGGAATCGTTTTTACGAGCATGAACTACTCGCTCCTTCTCATCGCCGTCGTGTTCGCCGTCTCTGGCATCTCACAAGCTCCCGTTTCGGCCCAACAAACGAGTTCGGCCGCAGCCGTAGTGCCTGCGGTTGCTGCAGACATCCAGTCGAAACAGGAACAATCCCAACCGGAAACTCCCGAACAAAGCGATTCGGCACCCCCCGTCTCAATCGATGCGGACGTTGAAGCTGCGAAACCTGAAACGGTTGTCCAAGCGGAAGCTCCGCCAGCGCCTGCAGCGGTCGCTGCAGCGGTGAAAGCAGACGCTCCCGCCGCAAAACAGGACGCTCCAGCGGCAAAACAAGACGCTCCGGCCCTAATGACAGATCCCACCGGGATGTCGCAAGAAAAGTTCGTCTTTAACTTTTCGGGCGCAGCCTGGAAGGACGTGTTGCATTGGTTCGCCGAGCAAGCTGACCTGTCGCTGCAAATTGATCGCTTCCCCACCGGTTCGGTGAATTACATCGACCCAAGTCGTTCCTATACGGCTGCCGAGAGCCTCGATATTTTGAACCGCCTGTTGCTCGATCGTGGTTATGCATTGGTCCGCCGCGGTCGCATGTTGTTGCTGATTGATCTTGAAGTCGAAAATGCCGCCAACTTGATCAGCGAAGTTGCCGAGCTGGTAACCCTCGATGAACTGGATGACCGCAGCCGCAGCGACATTGTCAGCTGTGTCTTTCCACTGGGCAGTTTGACGCCGGACGCAGCGCGTCAAGAGATTGCACAGCTGGTCGGCCCTTGGGGACGCACGATTGTGTTGGACAGCGCGCGGCAAGTCAAAGTCACCGAGACGGTTGGCAAATTGCTGGCGATTCGCCAACTCCTGGAAAACGCTCGCGAAGCTGATTCCAACGTCGTTGAAATTGTGCTCGAGCATCGAGGTAGCGAGGAAATTCTCGAGATCGCTCGCCCTTTGATCGGACTCGATCCTGGTCAAAACGCCAATGATGAAATTCGTATCTCCTTGGGACTTTACGGCGAACGCATCTATGCAACCGGGTTGCCGGGCAAAGTCGCATTGCTGGAAAGCATCATCCGCAAAGCGGACAAACCGCTTGTCACAGCCGATCCCAATGCTCAAGCCGAAGTGGCGCTGCCTGTCTTTGAAACTCATAAGGTCAAAACGGCCGATTCCGCAACGGTCTTTGACGTGTTGCAAACATTGTTGTCGGGAACTCCCGATGCACGGATTGCAATCGATCCTAAAACCAATGCGATCGTTTCCTTTGCACGTCCTGAGACTCAGGCGATGATTGCGGCGACGATTGCCAAGCTCGAAGGTAACGGTCAAGACTTCAAGGTCATCAACCTTCGCCGACTTGATCCCGCACAAGCACTGTTGACGATCAACAAGTTCTTCGGAGTGACAGCCGAAGGCGGCGGGGGGCCCATCGTCGATGGCGATCCACTGACTGGCCGTTTGTGGATTCGCGGCACGAGTGATGAAATCGCATTGATCGAACGGTTGATCGGCGAACTCGAAGGCGAAGATGTGCTCGGTTCGATGAGCGAAAAAGTACGCGTATTGCCTTACACGGGACAAGCAGCCGAAGACGCACTTCGCCAAGTTCAGAGCATTTGGTCGACACTGGGACGCAAAAACGACATTCGCACGATCCGCACGTCGGGCTCGTCATCCTCTGGCAACGAAATGCCCGAACGTCGCGTGCATCCTGAAAAACCTGCTGCTGGAAACCAACCTAGCTTCGACGCGACTCCATCGGAAGACCGCGTTCCTCGATTGCCGATCGACAGTCGAACCGGAGTTCAATCACGCTTCGCCGCCGACTACCAATTCGTCGCGGCCCCGGTCACGCAAGAAGACTCCGTATCTCAAGAAAGTCCTGTATCGACGGACAGTCGACTATCCAACGAAGATACAGAGAACCCCGAAGTTCGATTTCAATACCAGGGCGCGGATATCGTGATCCAATTTTCGCCTGCGGGAATGATCGTCGCATCCGAGGACACCGAAGCCCTTGATGCCTTCGAAGCTTTGATGCAATCGTTTTCCTCGTCCACCAGTGCCCAGTCCGAATTGCCAACTATTTTTTGGCTCAAATATGCCAAAGCGGACACCACGGCGGAATTGATCGCCAGCATCCTGGGCGGCATCGACAGCGGCATGTCGTCGATGGCGGATCCACTCGGTGGCTTGGGTGGCGGAATGATGGGGCTGCTTGGCATGGGCGGCGGCGGCGGTGGCGGTGAAGAATCGTCCGCGAAATCGATTTTGACCAGCACTGGGTCAGTCAGCATCGTTCCCGACGCTCGCTTGAATGCACTGATCGTTCAAGCCAACGCGATCGATCTCGAAACTATCGAAATCATTTTGAGAAAACTTGATATTCAAGAAAGCCCCGAAGACGTCGAAGTCGTGGCCAAACCTGCCTTGATTCCTGTCATCTATCAAGATGCCAAGAGTGTTGCCGAAGTGGTCAAAAGTGTGTTCGCTGACAAAATGAAAACGGCAACCGATTCAAGCCGCGGTGGCGGTGGCGGAGGACAACCTAACCCGCAAGACATTATCGCGGCACTTCGTGGTGGCGGCCGCGGTGGACGCGGTGGCA
>CAXBHV010001005.1:0-3489 GCA_963974855.1 uncultured Rhodopirellula sp.
ATCAGCGTAAGTCTCAAAGACATCGGCCGCTCCATCGCCATCAGTGTCTTTCATCCGAGTGACTTCGGGCCGCTGGACCGCGTAGAGCCATCCGTCACGCGACGCCAAACTCAGGGGTTCGTGCAGCCCGCGAGCGTACAGCTTGAACTGTGATTCCGAGACCTTTTCGGCAAACGGATCACTGATCGCAAAGATATCGCCGCGACGTGAACAGACTGCCAATCGCCCGTCGTCGAGCAGTTGAAAGCCGCAGGCTTCGATCGTTTCGTCCAGCGGCGCCTCGAAGGTCGTGATCGTGTAGTAATCCGATTCCTTGGGCAAATCTTCTGCGGCGGCAAACGGGGAGACGCACAGGAGGAATAGCGACGAAGCGGCGAGGCGTTGAATCAGATTCATCGGTGGTGCTGCGGGAACAGAGTGGAAAGTTAGTTTGAGACGAGCGCCGCGTTGAGGACGCCTTACAATTCAAAACGCAAAAAAATCGGCGTCGTTATTTACCAATGAATGGTTTGCGTGAACGAGACCGACTCGCCGGGTGGGACGACAACTCGCAATTCCGCCGCGTCCCCTTCGCCAACTTGCCGTACCGACACGCCCTCGATTGTCATCCGGACTCCGTTGGCAAGCGTGGTCGTTCCGCCTTCGCTGGACTTGATGGCACCGTTGGCAAAACGCGACACGAGCAAACCCGATGCATTGGACGTTCTTGTAACGGTGAAATGCCGTTCCAATGACTTTACACCCTCGACGTTTTTCGCCACTGGTTTGTCTTCGATCGTATACCCGTTGACCTGGTAGCGGAACGTTGGCAACCCATTGGCGTCGAGAGTGTATCCCTTGAATTTGTAGCCCAGTTCGCGTGCCGATTCAGTCGGCCAGGCGTTATCGACCGAATCGAGAATCGCAAATGGGACCGCCGAGTCGATCAGTACGACGGCATCACCCATCGGTTGTTGGCGACCTTGGCCACGAGCGATCCAGTGCATCGATGCATCAATGAAACTGTTCTTCCAGAGCTTCGCCAACGACATCTGCTCGGCGTCCCAGATCAGATTCACATCACCGGGATACGCCACACCGATGCCACGCGCACTGACGTCGGTAAAGAAGTTACGATAAATCAACGGCTTCGCATTCGCCGCCAACAGGATGGCCCCCTGCGTCAAACCCTCAGGCTCTTTTGCTTTATCGCCTTTCAGCAAATACTTCCAAATCGCATCGATTTGTTTATCGGGATTGCCACCGTAGAGGTCTGCCAGCGGCGATTCGCCATCGACGAAACTCTTTGGCATGCGCGTCCCAGGGCGATACAGCGGCGGATCGAGCAAATAGCGATGGAACCACTCGGGACGCAAACGCGTGGTCATCTTCAGCATGTCAATCGCTCCGATGCCGCCTCCCTTGTTGCCGTTGTAGCTGTGGCATTTGATGCACGCCAAACCACGATTGCCAACACATTGCCTTCCTCCGGCGACTTGAGCATCGGTGGCTGGCCCGGTCGCAATCGGAGCGTCATCGCCCTTGCGATCGAGTTTGTTGATCGATTCGTGCATCGCTTTCAAGTGTTCGTACCGAAACGCGGGCATCCGCGTCAGCATGTAAGGACGCTCGTTCGCTCCGTTCTGCAGAATGGTCTTCATATACGAGTCGGTCAACTTGTCACCCACTCCGTCCAACGGGGGCGGCATTTGGCCTTCGAGCCCCATTTCCGGCGTGGTGCTGATGAACGAGGCTACACGTATCGACTCGGGACCGCCAACGGTGCCGCGTTTGTGACACGCGTAACAATTCATTGCGGTCATGGTCACGTGCACGCGAGTGGCATCGTCAACGTCGGGCACGCCGGATTGTTTCCGCTGCCCGATTGCGGCAGTGATCGCGGCACGCTGTGTGTTGTTCAACTCGAAATCAACGACTCCCGGCGGAGTGGCGGGAACATCGTCGGCCAAACAGCCTCGGTTCAAGTCGAGTTGGTTTAGCGGTTTTGCGACCAGCGTGGCGGCCGTGCCCGTGAATTGATGACAGTTTGCACATCCCACCGATTGGAAAATCTGTTGGCCGGTTTCAGCAAGCGAAGGATCCGGCACATATTTGCTGGGCAGAAAGTCCAGTGCAACGGGGTTTTCCGGATCAATGATCACCGATTCCACCGGCGTCCATCCAAGTTCTTTATCTTCGAATTCAAGGCTGACTTCCGCGCCGCCTCCCTTTTGCAAAAACTTTAGCGTCAGCTTGTGCTGTCCCTCGCTTAGCTTGATTGAACCGGTGGCTGTGGTCGGCGGATGAACTCCGTCGTTTTCCGTCACTTCGGTTCCATCGACGAACACGCGGCTGCCATCATCGCTTGTAACTCGGAATGCGTATTCGCCCTCGCTGCGAATCGACAGCGTCGCATCAAAGATGACGGCGTATTGAACATTCGGCTTGATATCGTTGATTTTTAGCCCAAGCACTTCTTCGGTCGATTCAGGTTGCAGCTCGCTAAAGTCGGGCAGTCGGTCCCAGTCGCCGCGGTAAATGCGACGCGTGAATTTGCCAACGCTGGACTGAACGACCACATCACCGAGCAAGTAGGCTGCGATTGCGGTCGTTTCCGTTGGCGAGCCGACGAAGCCAGGCATCCGAACGCCTGGGCGTGTGACATGCGGCTCGCTGAGAAAATCAGTGAGCGAGGTGAGAGTGTATTTCTTTTCGATGCCGGCGAGCGGTACCGAAGTGCTGGCCATCTCGGCTTTGCTAGACTTGGGATCGGCCGCGTGACAGGCAACACAGCCGACGGTTTGATAGAGTTTCCGTCCAGTCTTGATTAAATCTTTCGGAGCGGAACGGTCTCGCAGTACTCCGGAGCCCTTGGTGACGAGGAAACTTGTGATCGCCTGTGCTTTTTCGCGGCGTAGTTCGGGGCTGAGATCCACCCACGGATCAGGCATCGTCGTGCCAGGTTTGAATTGATGCGGATTGGCGATCATGTCGACCATCGCGTCGACTCGCACACGTCCGGCGACGGCGGAGAGATCGGGGCCGCGTTTGATTGACAAATCGGCAAAGGTGTCGGCGGCGTGGCACGCGTCGCACGCCAACGCATTGATCAACAACTCGCCTGCGACCGCGGCGGGCTCACTACTGCTGGCGTAAAAACGCTCGAATCCTGCGACGATCGGTCGGCGGGCTTCACGCTGTGTGTCGACCGGAACGATCCATATATTGCGGTAGCGAACGGGATTGCCATGGTTTTGCAAATGGATCGGCCCTGGTGCGGCCGCTTCCTTCAGCGGAGCTCCACGTGTGGGCCCGGGGATCGAGACGTTATTTTGCACGATCACACCATTCAGACGGACAGTCATCTTGGCATCGGATGTCTTTTTGCCTTGGTCATCGAAACGAGCGGCGGTGAAGTCAACATCGTAGGTCTGCCACGCCAGCGGCGGCAAGCACATGTTGATCGAGGGGGCACTGACCGTATAAATGCCGCCCGCCTCGTTATTCTTT
>CAXBHV010001006.1:0-3484 GCA_963974855.1 uncultured Rhodopirellula sp.
CTGGTTCGCCACCCGCCCAGTCGACAAACGTCGGCAGGAAGTCGTAGTTAACGACGTTGCCTGCGAACGCCGAGCCCGCTTGGATGCCTGGACCTTTGACGATCATCGGAACCCGGATGCCGCCCTGCCAAACCCACCACTTTGCACCGTGATGCGGCTGAGTGAGGCCCGGCAAGAACGAATGCCGATAACCATTGTCCGACACCATGACGACGTAGGTGTTGTTTTCGATTCCAAGTTCTTTGATGCGGTCGAGCACCGCGCCGATCCGTCTATCCAGATCTTCGCCCATGCCTAGCCAGATCGCCGGATCCGATTTTCGCGTCACGGTTTCGGCTGTCTTGCCGATTTTCTTGTAGTAGGCCTGCACTGCGGGATGGTTCAGGTATTTCTCGCGCGTCGCGGGCAGACACTCGCGGCCTTCGTGCATCGCGTAGTGAGAAATTTGCAGGTAGAAGGGCTGACCGGCTTCCACCTGATCCTCCATAAAGCCGATCGCCTTTTCCGTAACGCTGAACATCAGCTTGGGATCGGTTAGATCATCGGGGAGTCGTTGTTTAGCATTCTCAGGCAACGTGTTGCCTGGGTTGTTGTCCGTATCGCCATCGTGCAACTCATAGCCTTCATCGCCGGGATTACCCCGCATGTGCCACTTGCCGATGTGAGCACTGACGTAACCCAGCGGCTTCAAAGCTTCGGGGATGGTGACCGCACCTTCGTCGATTGTCATGTCGGAGACGCAAGGAACAACTGGGAACCCTTTGTATCCCTTTTCGTCGTAGTAATCTTGTCTACCGTTGTTCATGTAGACGGTGAAACCGCTGCGCGGCGAAGACATTCCCGTCTGCACGCAGACACGAGATGGCGAACATTGCGGCGAAGCGTAGGCGTTACGAAACTTCATCCCCTCGCGGGCAAGTCGCTCGACGTTCGGCATCTGCAGAACAGGCATTCGCGAGTTCTCCATGGCGTCGTCCATGGGTACCGGCGAACCATTCCACGCCCAGTCGTCGATGAACAGCAGCACGATGTTTGGTTTCGGTTGCGATGTCTCCGCTGCAAGAATGAAGCCCGAGCAGAAGACTGTCGTGATTGCCAATGTGAAAGCGAGCAAGTTTTTCATAAGTACTCTTCTATGGTTGTGGTGTACTGTGATTGTGAATCGTCAAACCTATTCGTTCATTCGGTTCGTGCCAATTCTTCGAGGGCCGCTTGGTAAAGATCCGCGATATCCTTGTCGCGGAGTGGCTTGTCAAACAAAACCAGCTCATCGATGCGACCATCCCACAACCCAACTCCATCGTCTTCGGTTCCGAACCAGATTGGTGCCGAGTCGTTAGCCGCCATCGTCGAACACGGTGTCGATGCAACGCGTTGACTATTCTCGTAAATCCGCAAGTTTTCACCATCGGCCGTCATGACAACGTGTCGCCAAGTCGCAAGCGGCAGCAAGGCATCGGTGGCCACGGATTGCAGATCGCCGTTGCTGTCCCGGATCGTCGCCTGAACCCGACCATTCTGATCGAGTGCCAACGAGAAACTGCCATCGTCACCGCGGATGTTCGTTGCAACCGTGCCACCCTTCGCACGCGTTTCGCGATAGACAAAAACGGCCAGCGTGAACTGTCCCGTGCCCAGCGGCGGCGGCGAATCCACGCGACCACCGCGGCCGGTCGATTCCGCCCTAACTCGCAGCGATCCGCCTGCAAAAACGCCCCGTGCATGCGGTGGACGGTTGCCGCCGCCTGTTAAAACGGTACCCGAGTATTCAGGCGGCTCCGAAACGAGGCCTCGGTCACGGATTGGCATGCGGTAAAAGGCTACGGGAGAAAACTTTTTTACCGAGCGAGCGTAATTTCGTTTCGGCTCGTCGAAATTGCGAATGAACCTGTCGCGGGCAATTGCAATATCAACCGGCCGTTGAGCAGCGTCGTCGATCTTGACGGCTTGCGAGGTTCTCAGATCCACCGCATCCCTCGCCTCACCTCCTTTTCGCGTCCTCGGCTGGACGCGAACAAGTCCGTCGAACACATGCACTTCACTCGTCCCGGATTCTACATCGACCGAGAACTCGGTCCCGAAGTCGATGACGTCCGCTTCCGGTGTTTCCACCGTGAAGCCGACACCCGCAGGCGGAACGCTTGCCGACATTCGACCGTGATGCAGCACCAAACGCTGACTGCTGACGGCATCAAATCGAGCGGGAGCCTCAACGTAAACCATCACTCCGCCATCGAAACGCAAATGCAAAAGCCCCTGTTCGAGCTGATATTCGCCAGCAGCCAGTCCCGTCTCACGCCAGTTCAAATCATTGCTGGTCAGGATCGCGTCAACCTCACTGACGACGGTTGCAAGGTATTGCGGCACTGCAGGCTCCGGTTCGCCGGTCGGCACTACAAACGCAAACAACAGACATGCGGCCGTCACGAGCGAAACGACTGCAACTCCGAGTGTCGTCCGTGATAGGCGCCTGACAGAGCGATCGGGCTCTTTGGCGATCGCAAGCGCAGGTTCGAGACCATTGTTACGGTGTGCTTTGAGGGCTGTGGATTGGATGCTCCGGCGACGCAGTGCACTGCGTAAATCAGCATGTAATTCAGCACGCTTAGCGAATCGCTTGAGATTAGCCGGCACCTCCAGCCATTGCGATACACGTGCGGCCTCGTCGTTGGAAATGTCTCCATCCAAGAAGCGATCGATCAGTTCGTCGTCAACCATCACGATGCTCCCTCCGATGAAATTCGCCGCTCAATGCAATCCGCCAACGCAGACCGAACACGGGACAGAAGCACTCGAACGGAACCGCCTGTCGAACCGATTGCTTGAGCGACTTCCGCAGTGGACAGTTCGTCGACATATCGCAAGTCGAGTAGTTTTCGAGAATTCTTGGGCAGTTCACTTAAGCAGGCTTCCAATGCTTCTCGCCGAGTACTCCTGCCCTCGGACTGCTCGGCGATCGTGTCGGCAAGTCGCTGGAGCAATACTTCCGAAAACACAAGTTGATTGCGTCCCTGGGTCCGGTAGAAATCGATTACCCGCGACTTAGCAATCCACAGTGCCCAACCAACGAAAGGTCGATCGGCGTCATAGTCGTCAAAGCGTCGTGCGAGCGTTTGAGCCACCTGCTGGACCACGTCTTCTGCATCGTGAAACCCAGCGACGGATGCAAAAACGTACGCCGAAACCGAAGGCTCGGCCATCAGCCACGCCCGTGCAAATTCCTCTCGTTTGTGGTTTTCATCCATACTTCGCGCGACCCTCGAATGACCTGATTTAACCGTATGCCGCACGCCACAGCGATTCGTTAACAAGAATCAGTCGGAAAGTACGAGAAAAACCTTTTGCCCCAGACTAAGGCGTCTCCCAAACCAACGGCAGTCATTTTACTCTCTGGACTTCGCAGAAGCTTCGCGGCCGACAACGAGCTTACGCTGCGGTTTTGACCCTAACTGTTCAATCGTTTAGAAAATTGTACAACCCGCGG
>CAXBHV010001007.1:0-3483 GCA_963974855.1 uncultured Rhodopirellula sp.
TTACCGCATCGGACATGCGTGCCGAGCCGTTTGACCGGATTGTGAACGAGCTTGTCGCGGCGGACTACATCGACACGATTGCTGTGACCCTCGGTGTGGCGCCTTCCCAAGCTGATTTCGATGAGGCACGTCGCCGCATTGCTCCGCTGGGTGATCGAGCAAAGGTGATTTGGACCGACGGTCAACCGATGCAAAGTTTGTACGGCGAATTGATGGACGCCGGCATCCCCGTCAACACGCCTGGTAAAGGCCGTAGCGTTTGGACGGCGTTTGGTTATCTGCTTGCTGATCCTTCGATTGAAACGTTCGTGTTGCACGATTGTGACATCGTGGATTACGACCGCTTCTTGCTAGCGCGGTTGTGTTTGCCAATGGTGCATCCCGCGTTGGATTTCGAATTTTGTAAAGCTTACTACGCGCGAGTTACCGACCGGATGCATGGCCGTGTTGTGCGGCTATTGGTTTCGCCGTTGGTGCGAGCACTTTTGCAAACATTTGCTGACAATCAGTTTGTGCGTTTCTTGGCCGATTTTCGCTATCCATTGTCGGGTGAGTTTTCACTGACTCGCAACTTGGCTCGAATGAATCGCATTCCGAGTGATTGGGGACTCGAAGTGGGGACGTTGGCGGAGGTGTTTCGCAACACATCGCACAAACGTGTCTGCCAAACCGACCTCTGTCGATTGTACGAACATAAACATCAGACGTTGACGCTGGAGAACAAGAACGCAGGTTTGATCAAGATGGCGATCGATATCTTGACGACGATCTATCGCACGTTGGCAAGCCAAGGGGTAGTGCTGGGGCGTTCGACCTTTATCACGCTGCGTTCGTCCTACCTCAGGATCGCACAGGACAGTATTCGCCAATACGCGGCGGACGCAATCGTAAACGATCTGCATTACGATCGTCACAGCGAGGAGGCGGCGATCGAGGCGTTTGCCGAATGCGTCACCACCGCTGGAGATGAATACCGCAGCGATCCCAATGGGGCGCAAGCGATTCCCAACTGGAACCGCGTGCGTGCAGCCCTTCCCGATTTTGCCGAACGGCTACGTGATACGGTTTAGGCTTCGATAAGATCGACGGGCAAGGTTTTCGGAAGCGGGTTTTGATTGGCATCCGAGCGGACTTGCAAATAACCCCAAATCTCTTCGCTTTCGCCGGACTCCAATTCCACGTCCACGCGATAGCTGATCGGGGTCGCGTGCTCAAAACTTCCCAGCGACACGGATTCGGGCTGAGCCGAATTCACGACGATGGGTACGTCAATCCAAGGACCCTCGATCGCGGTTTGGTAGCGGACTCGAAGCGTTTTTACTTTCGCGTCCTGGGGCCAGTTCAGTTTTAGCGAGACGTCTTGATTCGGTTGCGGAACCATCGGTTCGGGAATCGCTCGAAAGCGTGTGAACAATTTTGCCTCAAGCGATTGCGATTTGCCTTCGCTCTCGAGCAAGTCTTGTTGTTTTGGCTCCCATCCCATCCGACTTTTCTGTTCTTTATCGAGCCACGACTCGCTAATCCATCCTTTGTATTGCCCCATGCTCATCACCGACCCATTGCCGGGTTCGGGATGAGGCAACCCAACCGTGTGACCACAACCTTCGTGATAGACCACGCAGTCGGTGCCGCGATACGGCACACGCCATCCATCGCCGCTGACCAAGCCCCAACCGACACCGCGGTTGGCAAGATAGGCCGCTCGGGCGCCGCCCGAGGCCGCACCCGGGAAATGTTGGCCTTGATTCAAATTGCCTTCAAAAACCAGTTTTCCATCTTCGGGGTGCAAGCGATAGAAGTCGTCCAGCGGTCGCCAATTGATCTCGCTCAAAACGAGTAAGATCGGGAATGCCTTGCGGTCTTGGGGATTGTCTGTTGCGAACTTCAGCGTTTGGTCGACCTCGGTTAACGTGCGGAAGTAAATTTTATTTGCGTCCCCTTCGCGAAGTGTTTCGGTGTCGTCCTTTGACACGAATGGTTCCGGGTGGACGATCATAGTCAGTTTGGATTGGTCACCAAATTCACGAGCGTGAAATTGTTCCAAACGGCCGGCGTAGTATTCGACTCGATCTTTCCAGTCGGGCAGCGATTGACGGTCCGAGGGGACGAAGTAAACCACCGTGACCTCGATTTGGCTGGTGTCGTATTTTCCATCCCATGTTGTCGTCGCAGCATGAGTCGGAGTGAACGAACACAGGGCGAGTAGCAAAGTCGATAACAATCGAACTGAGTGTGAATTCATGAGGGCGGGTGTTTTCAGAGGTGGGCAGGTAGAGAGGGGCGATCGCAAGCGGACGTTACCATGACCAATATACACAAACGGTGCCGATATCTAGTGGTTTGACAAATGTAAAATTAGGGTTGGCTGTAGTGGACGAGGCCACGAGTCCCTACGATTCATCGCACTTCAAGGACTCGTGGCCTCGTCCACTACCCTAAAATCCAACGATGACAAACCACTAGCTCAAGTCTGCAAAAATTCATTGCGGGCTGCTGTGACAGAAACGTCTCGATTATTTCACGGTATGCGTGAAGACTACGACTCGTCAAATGATCCGTCGTAGGATTCGATCAGCGGCTCAGCCAAAATGGTGGATGACGTTGTTTCGTCGACCAAAAACAGATTGGCTGTTTGCAAAAGCGTCCCTTTTTCAAATTGGACGTTTTTGGCGGCGACAGTGTACTCGACCATCGAGAGAAAGTATCGAGTTTGAGCCTCGGTGACACGACGCTGTGCGTCGAGCAATTGCTCGAGGTTCACGGGCAGTCCCGCGTCGCGGTTGGTATCCAGGATTTGTAGTGCATCGCGTGCCGCGAGATAGCGATTTAAATTGGTTTCCATTTGCGTGAACGCGCGGTCACTTTCGCCGACCACTGCGGCAAGGTCATGCAAAATTTGCCGCTCTTGTTCCGCCAGCAACGCGTGCTCACGTGCCAGTTGTGACTTGGCATGGCGGACCGCCAAATAGCCTTGCCGAAATCCGACCGGCAATTTCAATTCAAGGCTCGCTTCGTACTCTTGGAAATCCATCGATCCCAATTGTTTGAATGCCGAATTATTACCTGCTAGGTCTTTATCCAATCCTCGCACACGGTAAATCGTGACAAGGTCAAGCGTCGGCATCAGGAAATTCTTGGCCGCAAGTGCTTCCATTTCTCGTCGTTTCACCAGCAGCCGTTGCTGTTGTAGTTCGCTGCGCAAGCGAATCGCTTCGATCGAAATCGATTCCCAGTCGAATGTCATCGGGGCATTTAGTGGTTCGTCGTTGGGACGAATCGACGCTGCCTCATTGAGTGGCAAACCGATTAGCAGTCTCAGCCGTCGCTCCGATGCCAAAACCCCTCCCTGGCCTGCAAACGTGCCGCCCGACGTGGAATTGTTGACCTGAGTTCGTTGGTTCAACTTGCCCGCAACCGCGTCTTGCATTTCGCTTTGAAAACGAAAGTATTGTTCGCGTGCAAACGCTTCGCTAGCACCCGCCT
>CAXBHV010001008.1:0-3477 GCA_963974855.1 uncultured Rhodopirellula sp.
GCCAGTACGTCTTCGATCGTTCGTGCCATTTCAGGGCGAACCGCCCAACCCACATCCGAGCCACGGATCGTCAGCGAAGTGTGCAGCAGTTTGCCAAGATCGGGCGACTCGCTTTCCAGTTTTTCTATCGATTCTAGGTCCGATCCATAATAGGAACGCGAATCCGATCTGACTTCTGCTAATTCGATAAAACCATGCAGGTGCATCGACTGAGTGATACACGGTTTCGCGGAGAGATATTTCTCGCGAACGACGCGGTCGACACAGTCTTCGGCCATCTTTCGCACGGTCGTCCATTTGCCACCGGTGATCGTCACCAGTCCTGAGGTAGAGACGCGGATGGTGTGATCGCGTGAAAGCGATGCGGTTCGCGCCGACTTGTCGCCTTTGACCAGCGGCCGGATGCCGACAAAGACGCTGAGGATATCGTCATGCGTCGGAGCGTCGGCCAAGTATTCGGCAGTGGTGTCGAGCAAGAATTGGATTTCTTCGGCTTTGGCTGTCGGTTCCAACGTCGGCGTTTCGATCGGGGTATCGGTTGTTCCGATCACGGCGTGATCATGCCACGGGATGATAAAAATCACGCGTCCATCGGACGTCTTGGGAACGATCATCGCCGTGTCACCGGGAAAGAAGTGACGCGGCAAGACGATGTGGACGCCTTGGCTGGTCGACAGCATCTTTTCATCACCGGCATCGTCAAGTGCTCGGACGCTATCGCAGAAAGGGCCGGCTGCGTTGACGATGCACTTTGCCCGGATCGTCCACTGCTCGCCGGATTCATGGTCCTTGGCGATGACACCGTCGAGGTCGCCCATCGAATCTTTTGTCAACGCGTCAACGGAGGCGTAGTTGATCAGGCAGGCACCATGATCGGTCGCCGTCGTCGCCATGTTGATCAGAAGCCGTGTGTCATCGAATTGGCCATCGTGATAAATCACGCCCCCTTTCGACGCGGTCGGTTTGAGCACGGGGATATGTTTCAGCGTTTCATTGTTCGAAACGCCATGCGAGCGGCCAAAATTTTTGCCTGCGGCCAGGAAGTCATAGACTTTCAGTCCAACGCCATAAAAGAAACGCTCCCAGCGGTTTTTGCAGGGGATCAAAAACGGCATGTCGTGGACAAGGTGTGGTGCGTTGGCTCGTAGCAGACTTCGTTCACGCAGCGCGTCTCGCACCAGCGTAATGTTCCCTTGTTCGAGATACCTGACTCCGCCATGGACGAGTTTTGTGCTGCGGCTAGAAGTGCCTTTGCCAAAATCGGCTTGTTCAAGCAGCAGGACGTCTAGCCCACGCGAAGCCGCGTCCATCGCAATCCCGACTCCAGTTGCGCCGCCGCCGATGATCAGGATATCCCACGGTGATTGCCGCTGGTGTAAGCGTTTGATCGCATTGTCGCGGTTCATGCCCGAGGGATGAGTGCCCGATTGATTCATCAGTGTTGCTCCCATGATCGCGCCCGCTCGAGCGCATCGGCCCATCGCCCGCGTCGAGTTTTCGCTTCCTCTGGGGACATCGATGGCGTGAAGACTCGCTCGGTTTGCCAGACGTCTTCGATGTCGTCGAGGTCCTTCCAAAATCCGCTGGCCAGTCCCGCCAAGTAAGCGGCTCCGAGTGCGGTGGTTTCGAGCACTTTGGGGCGAACGACAGGGATTTGCATGATATCGGCTTGGAATTGCATCAGCAGATTGTTGGCCGCGGCGCCACCATCGACACGAAGTTCCGCGATCTGGGTTCCCGCATCCTTTTGCATCGCGTCTAGCACATCGGCAACCTGAAATGCGATCCCTTCCAGAGCGGCTCTCGCGATATGGGCTCGCGTGGTTCCCCGGGTCAGCCCCACGATCGTTCCGCGTGCATACGCGTCCCAGTGCGGAGCACCGAGCCCTGCGAATGCAGGCACTAAATAAACACCGTCCGAATCGGTCACACTTGCCGCCAGCGGTTCAATTTCTGAAGAGGATTCGATAATTCCTAATCCGTCCCGCAGCCACTGGACGATCGCACCGGCAATAAAAATGCTGCCCTCCAGTGCGTACTGACGATGCTCTCCGGCAGTGCAAGCGACGGTGGTGAGCAGTTTGCATTTGGATGCCCACGGTTTTTCACCGATGTTCATCAGCATGAAACAGCCGGTGCCGTAGGTGTTTTTCGCCATCCCAACTTGCGTGCAGTTTTGTCCAAACAGGGCTGATTGCTGATCGCCCGCGGCACCACCAAGCGGGATCGCACCTCCAAACAGTTCCGGCAGTGTTTCGCCATACAAATGACTCGCTGTGGGGAATCTTCAGCAGTTCCAAGAGCTCGTCGTCCCACTGATGCGTGTTGATGTCAAACAGCATCGTGCGTGATGCATTGCTGACATCGGTGGCGTGTACGCGGCCGCCCGTCAGTTTCCAGAACAGCCAGCTGTCGATCGTACCAAACGCCAATTCACCTCGCTCGGCACGCTCTCGAGCCCCATCGACATTGTCCAGCAACCAACGCAACTTGGTGGCGCAGAAATAGGCATCGATTAGCAAGCCGGTTTTTTGGGCGATCATTTCGAGGTGCCCCGCATCACGCAGCGAGTCACAGAATTCGGCGGTCCGACGGTCTTGCCAAACGATCGCGTTATGAACCGGCTCGCCTGTCGCCCGGTCCCACAGCAGCGTTGTTTCTCGCTGATTGGTAATGCCGATCGCCGCGATTTCGCTCGGGTCTAGGTTGCACTGCTGGATCACCTCGCGTCCGACTGCGAGTTGTGATTCCCAGATCTCGTTCGCATCATGTTCAACCCAGCCCGATTTTGGGTAATGCTGAGTGAACTCTCGCTGGGCAGTGCCAAGGATCGTACCGGAGTGATCAAAGGCGATCGCACGCGAGCTGGTGGTGCCTTGATCGAAAGCTAGAACCGTTTTCATAAGAAGGCGTCCTTTAGGGGGGCGCAGAGCAAATTGTGAAAGAAGGTGGGAGGCGGGCAGGGTTTCATCGTAACGGTTTTTTGAAAGTAAGGTGGACGCGGCTTACCGCATCGCTCGAAAAGATTTTAAAAAGTCCAGACGCAGCTGATGAGCACTACGCCGCAGTCGATTGCGGCTGAGGCCTCGGCGAATGCGTTATAAAGAAGTGTCGACTTCAGAGAGTCGTATTTGGTTTCGCGAACCTCGGGAACGTGAGTGGCTACAATCCAAAGCCAACAGCGCTGCGACATGTGCCATCCACATTTGAGCGACCGCAGCAGAAGTCTGAGTTGCTGAGTCTTCAGGCTGGTTTTGTTTTTCGGTTGCACTACTTCATTGTCGCCTCTCCAATAACATTGGAGACTGCTGATTTCGTACGGCACCACCACTAATCGATTAGCCGTTTGGACGCTTGTGCCGGCTGGATGGTGACGGAACCGTGGCTATCGCCAAAACGAACCGCTTTAAAGTTAGATAAGCGGAAAATCGCGGAACCAGTGACATGGCGGCTAAAGCCTGGACACCAACATTCTCG
>CAXBHV010001009.1:0-3471 GCA_963974855.1 uncultured Rhodopirellula sp.
TGGGATGGATTAACCGTCACACTCGCAACTGCCGAAAGTCTTCGCGACTTTCGCTACGGCCACACTGCTGCAGGATCAGCGTCGCTTTCGCGTCCACGTTCAAACGCGATACCCGCTAACGGCTTGGAAAGCCGTGCGACAATAGGTGGCCGAAGCGAAGCGTTGGCGGTGGCAGCCAAAAACCGTCCGTTTGGACTCGCTTGCTTATCATTTCACCTTGCGTTGGCTAATTGCTCTACAATGAGGTGCGATGCAGCGTTCATGCTGGTCAATTCCCCACCTTAGCTCCCCCGCCGAGAAACTCGTATGATCGACCTCAAAAGTCGATGTGATTTCGCCTCTTTGTTGCTTTCCGTAGCTTGCATGTTGACTTGTCCGTCGACAAACGCCGCTGACGTCACGCCCGAAGCAGTCGATTTCAATCGAGATGTCAGACCAATCCTGGCGGAGAACTGCTACGCTTGCCATGGCTTTGACGAGGCCGCGCGTGAAGCGGACTTGCGGTTGGATACGTTTGCGGGTGCGATCGGAGACGATGGCGGCATCTCGGCAATCGTGCCGGGCCAGCCAGATGAAAGTGAGCTCGTCTCTCGCGTTCTCTCTGACGATGCTGGCGACATCATGCCGCCCGAGGATTCGGGAAAGCAGCTTACGTCCGCTCAAAAAGAGACACTTCGTCGGTGGGTCGAGCAGGGGGCAAAGTACGATGCCCACTGGGCGTTTGTACCGCCGCAACGCACGAGTCCCCCAGAAGTGAATGGGATTGAAGTGAATGGGGCGACTCATCCGATCGATCGGTTCATCCAAGCACGATTGGCACGCGAAGGATTGCAGCCTTCGCAACGTGCCGACAACGCCACCCTGATCCGCCGCCTTAGTTTGGATCTAATTGGTTTGCCTCCTACGCCCCAGCAAATTGATGCGTTTCAAAGGGCCGCGTCCGTGGATGCAGCGGCAGCGTATCGTGATCTGGTCGAGCGATTGCTGGCCAGTCCGCACTATGGCGAACGATGGGGGCTGTGGTGGCTCGACCAAGCCCGCTACGCCGACAGCAACGGTTACTCGATCGATGGACCGAGATCGATATGGAAGTATCGTGATTGGGTCGTCGATGCGTTGAACAACGACATGCCCTTTGACACTTTCACGATCCAGCAATTGGCGGGCGATCTTTTGCCCGAAGCAACCGAAAGTCAGAAAGTGGCAACGGGTTTTCACCGCAATACTCAAATCAATCAGGAAGGCGGCATCGACAGCGTGTTCGACCGCCTGGCAACCACGGGCACGGTGTGGTTGGGGCTGACGATTGGCTGTGCCCAGTGCCATGATCATAAGTTCGACCCGATCACCCAACTCGAATACTATCGCATGTTCGCGTTCCTGAATGATCAGGACGAACCGTCGATGAAGGTCTACGGCAGCGACGCTGCAAACCTTGCTGCTCATTGGGATGTCGCGAAAAAAGACTTGTCCGACTACGTGGCCGGTCATGCCGAGGAAATCGACCACTGGACGGCCAGTGTTTCCGAAGCGTCGAAAAAGGATCTCGCCGCTGATATTCGAAAGGCTTTGGATACGAAACTAGGCAAGCGAAGTCTCGACCAAAATCGGATCTTGTTGGCTGCGGCACGAAAGGCACGTGCTAACGAAACTAGCGACGAGCGTTTTGAACAATTGACCGCGAAATATACGTCAGCCGACGAAGCGATGAAGCGAGTCCCCACGACGTTGGTGATGCAAGAACGCCGGACTCCACGCAACACTCACGTGCTTGTGAAAGGAGACTTTACGCGGCCTGCCGCAGAAGTGACGCCGGGAACTCCCGCGATCCTGCATCCGCTCGAAAGTGCATCCGAACGACCGAGTCGGCTGGAA
This sequence comes from uncultured Rhodopirellula sp., assembly GCA_963974855.1. Lineage (GTDB taxonomy): Bacteria > Planctomycetota > Planctomycetia > Pirellulales > Pirellulaceae > Novipirellula. Next base: position 1,876 of record CAXBHV010001009.1, read on the forward strand.
TTGGCGCATTGGATCACCAGTCCCCAAAATCCGCTGACAGCTCGCGTGATCATCAACCGCGTTTGGCAACAATATTTTGGTCGAGGTTTGTGTGAAATCGAAAATGACTTCGGACTGCAAGGCTCGCTGCCTTCGCACCCTGAGTTGTTGGATTGGTTGGCGGTTGAATTTGTCGAGCAGGGATGGAGTATAAAAGAAATGCATCGCCAAATCGTCAGCTCCCATGCCTATCAACAGACGTCCCGAATAAATCCGGATTTGCAAGCGAAAGACCCTGAGAACTACCTGCTAGGGCGGCAGCGACGTTTAAGGTTGGATGCCGAGATCATCCGCGATGTATCGCTGAGGGCCAGCGGACTGTTGTCACCAAAGCTCGGCGGTCCGCCCGTGCATCCTCCGATCCCCGACGGTGTCATGAACCAAGGCCAAGTGCGGCGATCGTGGAACACTAGCAGCGGCGAAGACCGTTATCGACGAGGGATCTACACGTTTCGTTTTCGCGCCACTCCGCCGCCATCGCTAAACGTGTTTGATGCACCCGAAGGTTTGAGCAGCTGTACTCGTCGGCTTCGCAGCAATACGCCGCTGCAAGCACTGACGTTGTTGAATGACCCGGCGCATGTCGAGTTTGCAGTGGCGTTAGAAAAAATCATTGTTCGTGACGGACTTGAAACCGCCTTTCGCCGCTGCACCTCGCGGATGCCAACGGAGGACGAAATGGCGATTTTAGAAAAACTCGATTCTCACACCGCGGCGAGAGCACTGTTGAACCTCGACGAAACGATCACCCGTGAATAAAGGCCATACGATGGTTCCCCAAGGCATGAACGCTACTGCCCTCAACGAGACAACTCGCCGCCATTTCTTTAGCCGCTGCACAATGGGCGTCGGCTCGATGGCATTGGCGTCGTTGATGGCCGAACGTGCGTCCGCGGTGTCGGCCCCTGCGTCCAACCCGATGCAGCCCAAACCGCCCCATTTTCCTGCCAAAGCGAAGAACGTCATCTTCTTATTTATGGCGGGAGGTCCTTCGCAGTTAGAGACGTTTGAATACAAACCCAAACTGACCGAGTGGAACGGAAAACCGATCCCTCAAAGCTTTGTCGAAGGGAAACGATTCGCGTTTATGGACAGCAGCCATCGCAGCAATCTGCTGGGCACGACTCGGACATTTAAACGTTATGGAAAAAGCGGGGCTTGGGTGAGCGATCTGCTGCCGCATACGGCAAAGATTGTCGATGAACTGAGCATCGTAAAAACTTGCAAAACGGATCTGTTCAACCATGCTCCGGCCAAATTTTTCATGAACACGGGAAGTGGCCAATTCGGTCGGCCAAGTATGGGGTCCTGGGTGACGTACGGGCTGGGCAGCGAATGTGATGATCTGCCCGGATTCATGGTCTTGCAAAGCGGCCCGCGAGGACCACGTGGCGGCGCCGTGCTGTGGGGCAGCGGAGTGTTGCCGACAACCTATCAAGGAGTGCCGCTGCGTAGCCAAGGCGACCCAATTTTGAATCTTTCCACACCGCCATCAGTCCGCCAGACCAAGCAGCGAGAATTGGTGGATGCGGTGCGAGAGCTAAATCTAAAACGGTT